>JAJDDH010000353.1 GCA_029260415.1 Phycisphaerales bacterium
GGGGGACCTCAAGTCCAAGCGTCACGCGCGGTCGAAGTTCGTCAACACCTACCCGGACCACCAGACCCGGGCGCTGGGCGACGAGGACACGCCCGCGTGCGTCGAACTGCTGGGTCGTTGGAGCTCGCACGGCGACCGCTCGCATGAGGGCGAGCTGACCGATAGCGACACCGAGTCCGCCGTGCTGCGCGAGCGCGACCGCCTCGCCACCGAGCGGGCCCTCGGGTTCCGGCGCGAGCTGGGGCTCACGGGCATGACGCTCTGGGTGGGGGACCGCCTGGCCGGGTTCACGCTGGGTGAGCCGCTGGGGCGGGAGCAGGCGACGGTGCTGATCGAGAAGACGGACCCCGAGTTTCACGGGGCGCCGCAGTACATCTTCTCGGAGTTCTGCCGCACGTGCTGGAGCGACCGGACGCTGATCAACGCGGGCGACGACTGGGGCATCCCGGGGCTGCGGTATACCAAGCAGTCGTACCGCCCGGTGCTACTGATGAGCAAGCACGTGCTGACGATGGCGCCCGAGCGCGTGCGCCACGAGGAGGCGATGGTGTCGATGCCCTCGCTCAACCCGGTGCACCGCGTCACCCCCCTGCCCGATCCGGCGCCGACGCCGACGTTCGCGATCCGGGCGGGCGCGCCGGCGGACGCTGTTGGGATCCAGGCGGTCGAGGACGAGGCGTTCGCCAGCGACAAGCAGGCGTTCAAGGCGCGTCAGGTCCGGGCGCTGCTGGCCAACCCCCGGGCGTTGGTGCTCGTCGCGACCGAACCCGACGGCGCCATCGTGGGCTGGGCGGTCGGGCTGCTCCGCACCCACACGCACCCGCGCTCGGGCACGCAGCGCCGCTCGGGGCGGGTCTACTCGGTCGCGGTCACATCGGGCGCCCGCGGTCGCGGCATCGGTCGGGCCCTGACGCGGGGTCTGCTCGATTCGTTCCAAGAGCAGGGGGTCCGGCGCGCGTTCCTGGAAGTCCGGGCGACCAACGCGACGGCGATCGCCCTCTACGAGTCGCTGGGCTTCACCCGGCGAGGCCCGGTTGCCCCGGACTACTACGCGCCGGGGGTGGACGCGATCCGGATGGGGCTGCGGCTGCCTGTGTCTGATCCTGTAGGATGCTTGCCCCCAGCTTCGCTCTGACGCGTGCTGGAGGATCAGGAACCATGCTGTTTTACAGAACATGTATTATCGGACATTGGATCGGGAGCTTCGGAGCCGTCGCTGAAACCGCCCTACCGTCCCGCCAATGAGCACTTCCCCTGTCCAGATCGATGGTTCCCCGCTCGCCGCTGAGCAGGTCGCGGACGTGGCCCGGCGGGGCCGCCCCGTGGCGCTGACGCCCGCGGCGGAGTCGGCGATGCTCGCGGCCCGTGCGGCGCTCGACGCTGTCATGAGCGACGGCGAGGCCCATTACGGGATCAACACCGGCTTCGGCTCGCTCTCTCGTCAACGCATCGACGACGCGGACCTGCGCGACCTGCAGCGGAACCTGGTCCGGTCGCACGCGGCCGGGGTTGGGGAGGCGCTGGGTGAGGACGTGGTCCGGGGGATGATGCTGCTGCTTGTCGCGTCTTTGGCCCGGGGGCGGTCGGCGATCCGGGTCGAGACGGCGCGCCTGATCGCGGGGCTGCTCAACGCGGGCGTGACGCCAGTCGTGCCGTCGATCGGGTCGGTCGGGGCGTCGGGGGATCTGGCGCCGCTGGCGCACGCGGCGTTGGTGCTGCTGGGCGAGGGCGAGGCGACGCACAAGGGCGAGGTTCTGACCGGGGGCGAGGCGCTCAGACGGGCGGGGCTGCAGCCCGTCACGCTCGAGGCGAAGGAAGGCCTGGCGCTGATCAACGGGACGCACCTGATGGCGGCGCGCCTGGCGCTGCTCTGGGAGGACCTGGATCACCTGTTCGACGCGGCCCTGGCCGCTGCGGCGATGTCGATCGACGCCTGCCGCGGGACGGACTCGTTCCTGGATCCTCGGGTGTACGTCGCCCGCAACCAGGCGGGCTCGACGCGGGCGGCGGACCGGATCCGGGGCCTGCTCGAGGGCAGCGAGATCCTGCCCAGCCACGCGGAGAACGACCCCAGGGTGCAGGACCCCTACTCGATCCGGTGCGCGCCGATGGTGCTGGGCGCCGCGTGGGACGCGCTGCGGTACGCCAAGCAGCGACTGGATGATGAGCTGGGCGCCGTGACGGACAACCCGCTGCTCTTCACCGACGATGACGGGGGCAACGCGATCGCGATTAGCGCCGGCGCGTTCCACGGCATGGCAATGGCGATCCCCCTCGACACGTGCGCCATCGCGATCTCGCACATCGCGGGCATCAGCGAGCGCCGGGTGTACCACATGCTCTCGGCGTTCGACGAGCAGTCGCACCTGCCCCCCTACCTCAGCCCCAAGCCCGGGCTGCACTCGGGGCTGATGATCGCGCAGTACACCAGCGCGGCGCTGTGCAACGAGATCATCACGCTGGCGACGCCCGCGAGCGTGTCGAACATCTCCACGAGCGCGGGGATGGAGGACTACAACTCGTTCGGGCCCACGAGCGCGTACCAGGCGGACCGGGGGATGAGACTCGCACGCCAGGTCGTCGCGATCGAGCTGCTGTGCGCCGCGCAGGGGATCGAGAGCCACCGCCCGCTGAAATCCGGTACGGGCGTGGAGCGGGCGCACGCGCTGGTGCGCTCGGTCGTTCCCGTGCTGACCGAGGATCGCCCCCCCGCTCCCGATATCCGGGCGATCGAGGGGTTGATCGCCCGCGGCGCCTTCACCTGGTCGTAAGGCTTTACAGTTCCGGGATGCCCAGGGCCTCGCGGGCGCCCTCGTTCTGGGGCATCTCCAGGTATTCCTCGAGCTCCCAGGTGGACAGCTTCTGCACGTGGTTGTCTGCGAACCCGACGTTCGTCTCCCACCCCGTGTAGAGCAGCATCGCCCGGTCGATGGCGATGATCTGGTCGCTGTCGAACGAGAAGGCGCGCTCGCCGGGCAGGTCGAACCACATGGCGATGTCGGGCTTACCGTCGCCGACGGGGCCGAAGGGGGACTCGAGCATCTCGGCGCTGATGAAGCCGTCCGCGATGAGCGCGTCGAACGACGCGGGCATCTGATCGTTGTTCTCACCCATGTAGACGATGGCCCCCTGGATCGTGCCGCGGACCTGCGTGGCGCTCTTGAGCTGGCGGGCCGACTCGCGGGCCTTGCCCAGCGCGGGGAGCATGACCCCCCCACCGATGGCCGCGATGGCGACGCCCTGGACGTCCGCGATGCTCGCGGTGCCCGCGGCCATGTTGACGAGCATGGAGCGGTCGGCCTTGGCGTCGACCATGTAGTCGTCGCCGACCCAGTAGGCGATCATGCCGAAGGGGCGGACGTCCGTGTTGAACTCGTGGAAGGCGGGCATGAGGGGGCTGGCGACGCGGTCGGGCGCGTCGGGCGAGCGGAGCCCGTTGGCCAGGCCCGAGAGCATGAGGTTGACCATGCCGTAGCCGCGACGGGCCAGGCGTGGCGTGTCGGCGAAGGTGACGCTGCTGGCGCCCTGCTCGGGCATGCGGGAGAGGATCGCGGCCTGGAAGCTCTCGCTGTCCAGGACGCTGTCTTTGCCCGACTTGAGCTGGGCGATGGCGGCGTCCAGCGAGCCCGGGGAGAGCGCGACGACCAGGCGCCCCTTGGCGATCGCCCAGGAGAGCTCCAGCGGGACGGGCAGGCCCGGTGTCATGAGGGTGAAGACCTCGCTGCCGTGGCGCTTGGAGCTGTGGATGCGGAGGTAGCCGCGGGCCTGGTCCGTCATTTCCTGGTTGAAGCGGGTGACGAGCTTGTTGTGGGCGCGGGCGAGACGGGCGGTGTCGCGGACATCGAGCAGGAGGACGCTCGAGAGCAGGCCGCCGCCGCCGGTGGAGTCGGACATGTAGAGGGTCTGGCGCGGGCCCATGTTCTCCAGGACGTCGGCGCGGGCGTCGAAGCCGAGCTCACGCTCGATCTCCCCGAAGATGTCCTCGCCGGTTTCTTGTTCAATGGCCTCGGCCATCTCGATCAGGACCTGGAACGACGCGGGCTTGGCGTACAGACGCACCGCGTCTCGCGGGATCACGCGGAGCGCGGCACGATCAAACACCACGTCCGGGCCGGCGCCCGAGGCGTTCATCAGCTCCGCGACGTTGTGCAGCTTGGCGATCATGACCGTCGCGTCATCGGTCGCGCCCATCGCGTACTCGATGGTCGGGGCGCCCTCGCCCAGCCAGCCGCTTTCGGTCATCATGTGCGCCATCTCGGGGCTGTCGCGCTCGATCATGGGCAGGATGAACATGGAGAGACCCTCCAGGTCCACGCGCATCTGCATCAGCGTCGTTGCGCCATCGGGCATCAGCGGGGAGTTGAGATCGAGCGACGCGGGCTCGGCGGCGCCCACGCGAACACTCGCGGCCTGACCGCCGGCGGTCTCGAACAGGCCCATCGAGCCCGGACCCGCGGGCGAGTCGAACATCATCGCGCCGCTGTCGTCCTGCTCCATGGGCACCCCGCCCATCTGGGCGAAGCGGGCGAGGCGCTCGACGACGGAGGCCGCGGTCGCGTCGCCCGAGGGGCGGGAGCTCAGGCCCAGAGCGATGCCGGGCTGTTCTTCGGAGAGGCTGACCTCGAGGGCCATGGCGCCGCTCAAGACGTCCCAGGCCAGGCCGATCGCCTGCCCGGCCTCGGGCTCGAGTTCCAGCTCGTGCTCGAGTTCCAGCAGGCGCTGGCCCAGGAGCTTGAAGGCGTTGTAGGCGGCCGCGTCCTTGCCCGTCGCGGCGCACGCGTCGAGGCCCGCGAAGCGGTACTCAAGGATGGTGTTCTGGGCGCTGGTCGGAGCCGCGAGGCTCGCCAGAGCGATGGCGGAAACGGTCAGTGTTCGATGCATGGTGTTGGACTCCCCTTCCGGCCTGTCGGGCCTCGCCTGAGTGTAGGCAAAGCGGGCGAGAACACGTGATTGGGGGTGATAAACTCGGGACAGGAGACCCGCATGACCTCGATCACACCCAGCGCCGGCTCGCTCATCCCCGAGCCCCAGGACCGCACCATCCACGCCCCCCACGGCTCGACACGCAGCTGCAAGACCTGGCAGGCGGAGGCCGCGATGCGGATGCTGATGAACAACCTCGACCCGGAGGTGGCCGAGCACCCGGAGTCGTGGATTGTCTACGGCGGGCGCGGGCAGGCGGCGCGCTCGTGGGCGGCGTACGACGCGATCATCGAGACCCTGCAACGCCTGGAGCCCGACGAGACGCTGCTGGTGCAGTCGGGCAAGCCCGTGGGTGTTGTGCGCACGACGACGGACGCGCCGCGGGTGATGATTGCCAACTCGAACCTGGTCCCCCACTGGGCGACGCAGGCGCACTTCGACGAGCTGGCGCGCAAGGGCCTGATGATGTACGGGCAGATGACCGCGGGTTCGTGGATCTACATCGGGACGCAGGGGATCCTGCAGGGGACGTACGAGACGTTCGCTGAGTGCGCCAAACTCGAGTTCGGGGGGACGCTCGAGGGCAGGCTCTGCGTCACCGCGGGCTGCGGCGGGATGGGCGGGGCGCAGCCGCTGTCCGTCACGCTCAACGGCGGGACCTGCCTGATCGCGGACGTGGACCCGACCCGCCTGCAACGCCGCCTGGACGACCGGTACCTGGACGAGCTGGTCGAGGGCGTGGACGCGGCGATCGACCGGGGGGTGGCCGCGGCCAAGGGGGGCGAGGCGGTCTCGATCGGGGTCTGCTGCAACGCGGTCGAGCTGCTCGAGCGGATGATCGAGCGGGGCATCACGCCCGATGTGCTGACCGACCAGACCAGCGCCCACGACCCGCTGCACGGGTATGTGCCGGTGGAGTACTCGTTCGCGGAGGCCCGTTCGAAACGTGACGAGGACGAAGACGCGTACACGCGCCTCTCACTCGCCTCGATGGAGCGCCACGTGCGCGCCATGGTCACCCTCCAGCAGCGCGGGAGCGTGACGTTCGACTACGGCAACAACATCCGCCAGCGCGCGTTTGATGAGGGCTTCAAGGACGCCTTCGCCTTCCCGGGGTTCGTGCCCGCGTACATCCGACCCCAGTTCTGCCTGGGGCGCGGGCCATTCCGCTGGGCGGCGCTCTCGGGCGACCCGAAGGACATCTACAAGACCGACCACGCGCTGCTCAGGGCCTTCCCGCGTGACGGGGGCGGGTACAACGAACGCCTGCACAGCTGGCTGCTGGGGTGTCACAAGAACCCCGATGCGCTGCTCGCGGGGAACTACGACGCGTGCGAGCCGCGCTTCGCGTTCCAGGGGCTGCCGTCACGCATCTGCTGGTTCGGGCTGGGCGAGCGGGACAGAGCGGGACTGCTGTTTAACGAGCTGGTGGCCAAGGGCGAGCTGAGCGCGCCGGTCGTGATCGGGCGCGATCACCTGGACTGCGGCTCAGTCGCCAGCCCCAACCGCGAGACCGAGTCGATGAAGGACGGGTCCGATGCTGTCTCAGACTGGGCGATCCTCAACGCGCTGGTCAACACCGCCTCAGGCGCGAGCTGGGTGAGCTTCCACCACGGCGGGGGCGTGGGGATCGGCTTCAGCCAGCACGCGGGCCAGGTCATCGTCGCTGATGGCACGCCCGAGGCGAAGGCCCGCCTGGAGCGGGTGCTGCGCAACGACCCGATGATGGGCATCTTCAGGCACGCCGACGCGGGGTACGACGAGGCCCGGGCGTGCGGGCGCGAGCAGGGTGTGGACATCCCGATGTGAAGCTAGGACCGACCCGCCTTGGGGAACACCTCAACCTTCGACCCCTCCGCCAGCACGACCGAGACCGGCTCGCGGTCCTGCAGCATCGCCCACTCGGGGCCGTAGACCCGGGCCCAGTCGAGATCGAGATGCAGCATTGCGTCCGGGTAGACACGCCACTTCGGGTGGCGGACCTCGTAGGTCAGGGTCTTGCCCTTGCGATCGACGCCGAAGCCCCACTGGTGCTCCTTGAACCAATGCTCGGCGGAGTCCTCGCCGGGGAGGACGGGGGGCGCCTTCGCGTTGACCCCGATGAAGTGCGGGCCCTGGTCGTGGAGCGTGTACGCGGTCTCGATGCGCCCGTCGTGCTCGCGGACGCTCGCGTCGAGGCGGCGGGTGATGTACGGCTCGTTGTAGACGGAGCGGGCGACGGTGGAGATGGCGCGCCGACCGACGATCTCGCGGATGAACATCACGCCGCGGCGCTCGCCCGAGCGGACGTAGAAGCGCAGGTTGATCTCGGGGAAGGTGACGTGCCCGGGGATGCGGACGCCGCGGAGGCGGGTGTCGTCGAACATGAACGCGACAAGGCTGACGCACGCTCGCCCCTCGAAGCGGTCCAGCTCAAGCCCGGCCGGCAGTCTGGGCAGGAGGACCGAATCGTCCACGTGGAAGCTGATCAGGGCGAGGTGCTCCCATCGCGCGGTGAGGAAGGGCGAGGCCATCCCAAGAGGGTAACGCCAGCGGGTGATACACTCGCGATCCGATGAGCCTCCCCCACTGCCAGCCCGGTGTTTGGCCCGACGAGATCCCGAGCGGGCGGTTCGCGTCCACGATCCGTCGCGACTCGCCCGAGGGCTGCCGCGTCGGGCTGCTGGGGATGCCCGACGAGCTTGGCGTGCGCCTCAACGGGGGACGGCCGGGCGCGTCCGAGGGTCCGTCGGCGTTTCGCGCGGCGCTGGCCCGCTACGGCGCGGCCCAGGCCAGCGGCATCAACTGGCCGGTCGTCTACGACGCGGGCGACATCCAGCCCAGCGACGATCTTGACGAGACGCACGACCGGGTGAGCGCCGCCGTCGAGGCGATGCTCGCGGCGGACCTGCTGCCCATCGGGATCGGGGGCGGGCACGACCTGACGTACGCGTTTGTCCGCCCGGTCGCGACGCGGTTGACCGGGATGGTCGGGCTGTACTTCGACGCCCACCTGGACGTGCGGGCGGAACAGGGGTCGGGGATGCCCTTCCGCAGGCTGGTCGAGGACTGCTCCGTGCGCGGGCTCCACGTGCAGGGGCTCGACCGCTTTGCCAACAGCGACGAGCACGTGACCTGGTTCCAGGGGCACGGCGGGCATATCGACGGGCTCGGCCCGACCGACCCGCTGCCCGAGGGCGACCTGTTCGTCTCGCTGGATCTGGACGTGATCGATCAGGCGTTCGCCCCGGGCGTGAGCGCGATGAACCCCAATGGGTGGACGCCCGAGCAGGCTGAGGCGTGGGTGCGGGCAGCGGGGAAATGCCCGCGCGTGCGGTGCTTTGACATCATGGAGCTGAGCCCCCCCAACGACGCCCAGGGGCGGACCGCGCGCCTCGCGGCGAGGCTGTTCCTGGCATTCCTCGAGTCGTTTACGGAGCGAGCGCGATGACCCCACCACCAACCTGCACGCTGATCCGGGGCGGGCGCGTGCTGACGATGGGCCAGACGCCCGGTGCTCGGCGCGGGTCGGGGCTTGGCGAGCTTCACGCGATCGATGGCGGCGACGTCCTGATCCGGGGTGGTGAGATCGAGGCGGTGGGCGCCGGGCTCAACGCGCCCGAGGGCTGCGAGGTCGTCGAGGCCCGCGGTCGTGTCGTCATGCCCGCGTTTGTGGACTGCCACACCCACGCCTGCTGGGCAGGCGACCGGCTCGACGAGTGGGAGCAGAAGCAGAAGGGCGCGAGCTATCTGGAGCTGCTCAAGGCCGGCGGGGGGATCATGTCCACCGTCCGGGCGGTGCGAGCAACGGATGAGGATCGGCTCTCGGATGACCTGTGCGCGCGCCTGCGGGTGATGCTCCACGAGGGCACGGCCCACGCCGAGGTCAAGAGCGGGTACGGGCTGACCACCTCGGACGAGCTGAAAATGCTCCGCGCCATCGCGAGGGCCGCGGACACGTTCCCGGGGAGCGTTCATTCCACGGCGTGCATCGGGCACGCGATCGATCCGGACGGCGACGGGTTCATCGATCGCACGATCGGTGAGACGCTCGACGCGGTGCACGCGGAGTTCCCGGGCATCACCATCGACGCGTACTGCGAGCAGGGCGCGTGGTCGCTTCCTGACTGCCTGCGTCTGTTCGACCGGGCGAAGGAACTCGGGCACCCGGTGCGGGTGCACGCGGACCAGTTCAACAGCCTGGGGATGATCCCCGAGGCGGTCCGGCGCGGGTTCGTCTCGGTTGACCACCTGGAAGCGACGACGCCCGATGACCTGCTCGCCCTGGCGCCGAGCGACACGTTCGGCGTGATGCTCCCCTGCTCGGGCTTCCATGTTGATGGTCGCTATGCCGACGGGCGGGAGTTTCTCGATGCGGGCGGGATGCTGGCGATCGCGACCAACGCGAACCCGGGCTCGGCGCCCTGCCTGAGCGTGCCCATGGCGATCGCGCTGGCGGAGCGCCACCTTGGGATCAGCACCGCGGAGGCGAACGGCGCGTGCACGAACCACGGCGCGGCGCTGCTC
>JAJDDH010000354.1 GCA_029260415.1 Phycisphaerales bacterium
GGCGGTTATGGCATGTTGTTGAAACGTGTTTTTGCTCTTATGGACAACCAATTCAATAACTAATTGCTACATAGACTTTTTGTACTATTGTTGAAAAATCCCACTGTGCGCTCTCTAAATCATACAACCGTAGTTTTTTTAAGTTGGCCGCGACAATTTGCCACATTCCAATTTTATGTTGATATGAGGATAATTATTTGAATTTCTTAATACCTTTTTATTCTCAACAGGGATGCTGGAAAGCTTCAATAATAAAATGTCAGATAATTCAAACATAAATAGTAATATTGTAGGGACACTCTATCGTGAGAATCATGACTGGTTGTTAAATTGGCTCATAAGAAAATTAAATTGCCCACATCATGCTGAAGATATTGTGCATGATACATTTACACGTGTACTTACATTGTCGCAAATATTTGATTTAAAAGAGCCCAGAGCATATTTGGCGACGACTGCCAAACGTTTGATTATTGATCAATCCCGTCGTCAGAGAATTGAGCAGGCTTATTTGGCTGAATTGTCTCGAGCGGCTGAAGCGATGAATCATGTTCCTTCTCCTGAACAAATTTTGTCTGTCGTACAAATTCTTGAACGTATAAGTGCCGCCCTTGAAGGGCTCGAAGAAAAACCTCAGCAGGCTTTTTTATTGCACTTTCTAGAAGGACAAACACAAACTACTATCGCCAGTCAGTTAGGTGTATCGGATAGAATGATTCGAAAATACTTGGTACAGGCGCTCATGCATTGTTATCAGGCTTGTCATTCAGACGGGGACTGCTGATAAATCTTTATATGCATTTCCACAAGACAACAGCTTCAGTATCGGAATCCGATGAGCTTGCGCAACAGACAGCTGAATGGTTGGTGCGTTTGTCTGCGGACGATATGGCCCCCTCAGTGTATGCCGCTGTACAAATTGAATTTGAACAATGGAAGCAGGCCGATCCAAAGCATGCCGATGCCGTTAAGAAAATGGAAGCGATTATCCAGCAAACTAAACGGCTACGCGATACGACGACACATATAGGACCCGTACGAGCGGCTATAGAAACAGTATTTTAAGAAAAACGCAAATTCGCGCGCGCCAAAAAAAGTGTTACGGCACTGATATTAGTTATAGCGTTTGTTATACCCCTTTGGGTAGCAGAGCAACATTATCCGCTTAATTACATGCTAGCTGATATGCGAACAACATCAGGTGAGTGGGATACGCACATATTAGCCCATAATAATCGCATTACATTGAATAGCCTCAGCGCGATCAATTATTCTTTTAACGCCAATGCACGTCAATTGGAGTTAGTACGTGGGGATGTGCTAGTGGATGTAGTTACTGATCCTGAAAATCCTTTTTCAGTTGTAACCAAGCATGGCGAAATTTATGCGCTCGGTACCCGCTTTATTGTTTCTTTGGACGAAGAAAACACCACGTTATCTATGCTTGAATCTAGCGCTTCTATACAGACTTGGGATCGTGGTAGAAAAAACACCGATAAATTAATAATCAGCGCAGGTCAAAGGGTAAGTATGTCTTCCCAGGGCATCAGTGAAGTAGAAGAAATCGATACGCATGTTTTTTCTGATGCCTGGAAATCTCGCCAATTGGTTGTAGAAAATCAACCGCTTCCAGATGTGCTTGATGAGCTTGCACGTCACCGCACTGGTTTTTTTCATTATGACCGTATCGCACTTGAAAATATGCGTGTTTCGGCTGTTCTGCCATTGGACGATACAGAAAAATCTTTGCAGTTACTAGCTAGAAGTTTTCCACTCCGGATAAAGACCTTTACCCCCTGGCTGACAATTATTGACGAAGTAGATGATGGAAAAGTCAATAGTACATCACGTTAGTACGTCGTTTGTGAAAACGATTGAGACGACATTCGAAATCCAAAATCTATCTTCCCATTTATAAAAACTACAATTTTTAGTTCCGCTTTTTTGTTTTCACTCGTTTAGATTAATGAAGTTAATGAAACTACATTTAACTTTAAAAAGAACGCTGTTTTATGCGTATTTCTTGCAATACGCTGAGTAGTTTATTGATAAAACCTGAAAACGTTGAGGATATTATGGCTTGGGACGAAGAAGATACAACAACTTATCATGTAGTTGTGAATCATGAAGAGCAATATTCTATATGGCCAGATTACAAGGAAATTCCCAAAGGATGGCGGGCTGTAGGTGAATCCGGAATGAAAGACAGCTGTCTTGCATATATCGAAGAAGTGTGGACGGATATGCGTCCGCTCAGTCTTCGTAAGCAAATGGCAGAGGCGAAAGAAAATGTCGAATAGAATTTTCTTTATCTGACTTTATTGTCGTAAGCCTCGTTCACAATTGCTCGAATCTCTTGTGACAATTCTTGGAGGCGCAAAAGACCGAGGCATTGATCATGCAGCGGTAACATTCCTTAGCGAACAAATCGAATGGGAGTCTCCAAAGCATTGGCACTTATAGATATGCATCCAATTGAGCTGTTGTCACATAATGAGGTACATGTTTGGCAAGCTGACCTTGATGTGGATAGCCAACAAATGATGAGTTTCTTAGGAATTTTAACTCAAGAAGAGAGAAGTCGTGCCAACCGGTACCTGTTTGCAGAGGACCGGCAGCATTTTATTGCTGCACGAGGGATCTTGAGATGTTTGCTAGCCTATTATCTAGAGACAACGCCCGATAAGATTGTTTTGGGTTATGGGCCTGCAGGTAAACCAGAAATAGACAAACCAACAACACAACTCTCATTTAATATCTCACACAGTCATTCAGCAGCACTGTATGCCATATCTTGGAATCGTTCGCTAGGTATTGATCTTGAGGCGTTGCGCATTAATTTCTCTTTAGAGTCAATTGCCAATCTTATATTTTCTGATCAAGAACGAGCTGTACTAGAAACTTATCCTAAAAACTGTCGGATGACCACTTTTCTACGTGGTTGGACACGGAAAGAAGCCTATGTAAAAGCTAAAGGGATAGGGTTGTCTTTCCCTTTAAAGCGGATCGAAGTGCCTTTTGAAGAGAATATCAGTGATATTCAAGTTTATCCGGAATGTGACAAGCACTCGCAACGTTCACAAGATCGTAGTTGGCTGTATTCTCTGGATTCACTACCGGGGTATGTTGCAGCGCTAGCTGTAGATGACAGTCCTGTTTCTCTTTCATTGATGAAGTGGCCGACCCAGACTAGCACAATGTCAAAAATAACCGCAAACAGCTTGGGAGATAGATAGATATGGTTCAAAAACAAAATTTCGTACGGACAAGCCAAAGCTTTGTTTCTTT
>JAJDDH010000355.1 GCA_029260415.1 Phycisphaerales bacterium
CTGATGCGCACGCTCGCGGGCGATGGGGCCGGGGCGAGCGTCGCGAGCCCACGCCTGCACCACCAGTGGATCCCCGACCGCCTGGACCTGGAGCCCGGGGCGATGGTCGATGATCGCGCGGCCCTGGCGTCGTACGGGCACGAGCTGGGCGAGCGGGTCGAGATCGGCAACGTGCAGCTGATCCGGCGCGATCGATCGGGAACCGGCTGGGACGCGGCCAGCGACCCGCGCAAGTGTGGTCGCCCGGCGGGGCGGTAGGCCCGCGGCACACGCCCCGCGTCGATCGGCGGGGCGAGGCGACCTAGCTTTGCCGGTCATGAGCGCGATACCGAGCGACAGCCTTGAGCAGATGCACCAGCCCATCGAGGTCCCCGAGCTGACGCGCGGGCGAGCCCGGGCCGGGGCGGCGATCGGCGTGCACAGCGTCTGCGACTTCTTCTCCTTCATGGCCGTCTCGCTGCTGCCCCTGCTGGGCGCGAGGCTCAAGCTCGAGAACGACCAGATCGCGATGCTGCTCGGGCTCGGGTCGATCACAAGCGGCGTGATCCAGCCGATGGTCGCGTGGGCCAGTGACAAGCTCGACACGCGCTGGCTCGGGTCGATCGGGCTCTTCGTGGCCGTGGTCTGCATCTCGCTCATCGGGCGGGCGCGGACGTTCGAGCAGCTGCTGCTCCTGCACGGGCTGGGCGCCGCGGGCATCGGGGCGTTCCACCCCCCCGCCGCGGCGTGCGTCGGGCAGCTCGCGGGGCGCAGGCGTTCACTGGGCGTGGCGCTGTTCTTCCTCGCGGGGATGCTGGGCGGGGTGGCGGGGAACATCTTCACCCCGCGGATCGTGGACGCGTTCGCCGAGGCCAACCCCACCGAGCAGACGATCGGCGTGCCCGCGCTGGCGTGGGCGCGGATCGCGTGGCTCGAGCCCGACATCGGGCACGGGCTCCGCTCGCTGACGTGGATGATCATCCCCGGCGTGATCGCGGTGCTGGTGCTGGGCTGGGCGATCCACAAGGTCCCGCACCGCCACCACGGGGCGCACGACACCCACAACAATCTCACGCGCGCCCAGAAGCGAGCCAGATGGGGCGCTGTCTGGATCCTGTACACGACCAACCTGCTCCGGTTCAGCGCGAACATGGCGCTGATCTACCTCTTTGCACAGTGGGCCGAGCGCCATGTGCTGTCGAAGAACGGCGCGACCGATCTCACCGACGCGCTCGGGCTCGAGGCGTCGGCGCTCAACGGCCCGCTCCAGGGCATGATGCAGGTGGGGATGGGGGGCGGGGGCATCCTGCTGGGTGTGTTCCTGGGCGTGCGCCACGAGAAGCTCGCGTTCATCGTGTTCCCGCTGCTGGGCGCGCTCGTCGTGGCGCTCGTGCCCGCCGCGGGGACCATCGAGGGCTCGGGCACGGCGCTGGTCTTTGCGCTGGCGGTTGTGTCGGGCGTCGGGTTCGGGAGCGTGATCCCGGTGAGCATGTCGCTGGCGCAGCGCCTGCTCCCGCACCGCACCAGCATGGCCTCGGGCCTGATGCTGGGCGGGGCCTGGGCGTTCGCGTTCATCGGGCCCAAGTGGGCTCAGATCGTGCAGGACGAGGTCAGCCTCGACGCGGCGTTTTACGTCACGAGCGGGTCGCTCGTGATCGCGGCGATCTTCGCGCTGCTGCTGCCCAATCGCCTCATCCGGGCGACCGCGGCGCACTGAGCGTGTGACATTGGCGTGACAAAGCCTGTGCGCCCGGGCGCCGTGACAAAGGCGTGACGGCCGCGCGGACGATGTGACGGTACATCTATTGGGTCGGCGTTCAACCCCGCCGGGCTCAAGGAGACTGCCATGCGTCAGCGAACACTGTCACTCATCGGAGCCGCGTGCATCGGGCTGACGGGCGTGATGCCCACCACCGCGATCGCGCAGGACGGGCGGGACCGCGTGCAAACGCTGCTGCCCCAGCGCCGCATCGCCAACCCCAGCTGGACCTCCCAGGCCCAGATCACCAAGGTGGACGCGGACATCAGCATCCACGGACGCGTCGCGACGACCACGATGGCGATCACGCTGTTCAATCCCGGGCAGCGCATGGTCGAGGCGGAGCTGATCATCCCCGTGCCCGACGCGTCGGCGATCCGCTCGTTCAGCCTCGACGGGCTGGGTGAAGAAGGGAACGCGAGATTGCTGCCGCGCGAGGAGGCGACGCGGATCTACCGCGAGATCGTGCGCCGCATGATCGACCCCGGGCTGCTGGAGTTCGCGGGGTACGGGCTGATCAGGTCCAGCGTGTTCCCGGTCCCCGCGGGCGGGACGCAGACGTTCCGGGTCTCGTACGAGCAGGTGCTCTCGGGCGACGGGCAGCGGGTGGACTACGTGCTGCCGCGCTCCGAGTCGTTGGAGGACTCGGGCGTCGAGTGGAGCGTCAGCGTTCGCGTGAAGCAGGCCGAGGGCGGGAGCCGCCTGGGCGCGGTGTACTCGCCCAGCCACGAGGTGGGCGTCAAGCCCATGGGGCGTGACGGGTACAGCGTCAGCGTGGCGCCCAGCGCGCTCCGCGAGCCCGGCTCGTTCCGCCTGAGCTACATCCTGGCGGGCGAGGGCCAGATCCCGATGACGGTGATGGCCTACCCCGACGCGAGCGTGGGCGACGGGACGAGCGGGTACTTCATGCTCGTCGCGGGCGCCGGGACGGATGTTGATCGTCCGAAGATCAGGCGCGAGGTGACGATCGTCATCGACCGCTCGGGCTCGATGCGAGGGGCGAAGATCGAGCAGGCCAAGAGCGCGGCGTTGCAGATCATCGAGGCCCTGGACGAGGGCGAGCGGTTCAACGTGATCTCGTACTCGGACACCATCGAGCGGTTCGCGCCCCGCGCGGTCAAGAAGAACAGCAAGACGGTGGCGCAGGTCCGCGAGGTGATCGGCGCGATCCAGGCGGTCGGGGGGACGAATATTCACGACGCGCTGCTCGAGGCCGTGCGCCCCGAGCCCGCGGCGGAGATGCTGCCGCTGGTGCTGTTCCTGACCGACGGGCTGGCGACGGTTGGCATGACGGGCGAGCGTGAGATCCGCGAGGCGGTCGGCTCGGCCAATACGCACGAGCGCCGGATCTTCACGTTTGGCGTGGGCTACGACGTCAACGCCCCGCTGCTGAGCGCCCTGGCCAAGAAGACGCGTGCGGCGAGCACGTTCGTGCTCCCCGACGAGGACGTCGAGGTGAAGGTCGGGCAGGTGTTCCGCAAGCTGCAGGGGCCCGTGATGGCCTCGCCCCGACTCCGGTGGGACGACGCGACGGCCAGCGGGGGCCTGCATCGCGTGCGTGAGGTCCTTCCCAATGATCTGCCCGACCTGTTCGCGGGCGAGCAGCTCGTGATCCTGGGCGAGTACTCGGGGAAGCGCTCGATCTCGTTCCGACTTCGAAGCGAGGGCGGCAAGGACAGCCCCGCCGGCGCGGTCTCGCTCGATCCACACTCGGCGTCGGTCGCCAACAGCTTCGTGCCCCGCCTGTGGGCGCAGCGGAAGATCGCGTCGATGATCGAGCAGATCCGTCTGTCGGGCGACGCCGCGAGCGTGAAAGAGGAGCTCGTCGCGGAGATCGTGCGATTGAGCCTCAAGCACGGGATCCTGACGGAGTACACGGCGTTCCTCGCTGCCGAGGAGGGCGAGTTCGCCCGGAGTGGCGCGCTGGGGCAGGAGAACATCGAAGCGATGGGCCGATCGGCGGGCGCCGCGCTGCGTGAGCGAGCGGTCGAGGACCGCGCCGGAAGGGGCGCCGTGAGCCAGTCGCTCAACTCGGCGCGGTACGAGAGCGCCAAGAGCGCCCCGACGGCGCAGCGTTACATCGACGCGGATATGAACGAGGTCACCATCACCTCCGTCCAGAACATCGCGGACCAGACGCTGCTGCGTCGCCAGGGGCGCTGGGTGGACTCGCGGATCCTGGAGCAGGAGGCGGAGGCGCCCGACGAGACGATCGCCTTCGCGACCGACGCGTACTTCGAGCTCAGCGAACGCCTGGCCCGCGAGAACCGCCAGGGGCTCATCGCCCAGCGGGGCGACGTGTACCTGCTGATCGACGGGCGGCGTGTGCTCGTGCAGAACCCGGGCTAAGAGGCCCGGACGGACCGAGATCGTGCAGGGGGCGTCCGCCCGAGGGGGGCGGGCGCCTCTTTGGATAAGCTCTCGTCAGGAGGACCGCGCCCGTGTCACTCGGAACTGTGCTGGTAGTGGAGGACGACGACGCGATCCGTCGTGGACTGGTCGATGCGCTCCGGTTCAGCGGGTACACGCTGCACGAGGCGGCAGACGGGCGGGCGGGGCTGGACCTGGCGCTGTCGGTCGACGCGGACATCGTCCTCCTGGACATCATGATGCCCAGGATGAGCGGGCTGGAGGTGCTCGAGGAGCTGCGCAAGGCCAAGCCCACGATCCCTGTCATTTTCCTGACCGCCCGGGGCGAGGAGGAGGACCGGGTCAAGGGGCTCAAGCTGGGGGCGGACGATTACGTCGTCAAGCCCTTCGGCGTGGACGAGCTGCAGGCGCGAGTCGAAGCCGTCCTGCGCCGCTCGGCGGAGCGCCCCACGCCGCGCAAGACGCTGAGCATCGCGGGGCGCGAGGTCGATTTCGAGCGGCGCGAGGTGACGCTGGCCGGGGGCGAGGTCCGGACGCTGCCCCAGCGCGAGGCGGAGGTTCTGGCGTACCTGGCGGCGAACCCGGGGCGGGCGATCGCTCGGGATGAGCTGCTGACCCGTGTCTGGGGCTTTGACCCGCGCGGGACGCAGACGCGGACGGTGGACATGGCCATCGCGCGCCTGCGCGAGCAGCTGGACGACTCACCCACGGACCCGAAAGTCATCCGCACCGTCCGCGGCAAAGGCTACATGCTCGCGGCGATCGACGAGGTGAAGGCGTAGATGCGGTCACGGCGGCGCATCACCTGGGTCGTGTACGGCGCGTGCGTCGCGCTCGTCGCGGCGGTGCTGACGATCGTGAGCTGGCAGGCGCTGCGCCTGGAGCGTCAGGAGCGCCTCGCGCGGCGCGAGACGGTGCGCCAGGAGGCTGTGCGCCTGGCGCTGTGGCGGATGGACTCGCGCCTGACGCCGATCCTCGTGCGCGAGGCCGCCCGCCCGTACTTCCACTACCGGAGCTTCTTCCCGGGCGAGCGTCCGTACTCGCGGATGTGGGAGCCGCTGACACCGGGCGAGACACTGGCGCCGTCGCCGCTGCTGGGGTTCGGGCTCGAGAGCGAATCCGACCCGGACACGGGGCTGATCCGTCTGCACTTCCAGGCGGAGCCCGACGGGGCGCTGACCTCGCCGCAGGCGCCGCGGGACGAGATGCTGTCGCTGGCGCAGGCGGGGTACCGGACGCTGGGGCAGGTGGCGCAGGCCGAGGGGCTGCTCAACCGGCTCGACGGGCTGCTGGGCGGGGGCGCGTTCGTCCGGGACAGCGACCGGGCGCTCGAGCGCGGCAAGGTGGTTCTGGGCGAGAGCGTGCGTGATGACAACGCTTACGCCAGCGACGCGGAGCGCGAGTTTCGGACGCGTCAGCTCATCAGCGAGCAGGCGCAGCGCAACGTCGTGACCGGGCAGAGCCCGCAGCTCAGCGCCCACCCGCCCGCGAGCGTGGGCGCTGAGCTGAGCGAGACGCTCTCGGACAGCGCGGACGAGGATCGCTCGGCAGGACGCTCGGCAGCGTCCGCCGAGGGGTTGATGCGCAAAGCTACGCCCGGCGACGCCGCGGAGCCGGAGGAACAGGCGAGCCCCGGCGCCCGATACGAGTCGCCCCCGCTCGACTTCGCCCTGCTGATCAACGACACCGCGGACTCGCGGGTGCAGCTCGACAGCTTCGTCGCCTCGTGGATCGACTCCGACTCGGAGCCCGAGCTTGTCTACATCCGCGACGTGCGGATCGAGGGGGAGCGCTACCGCCAGGGCTTCTGGGTGGACTGGGACGCGCTCAGCGCCCTGCTGACCGACAGCGTCAGGGATCTGCTGCCAAACGCCCGCGTCGTGCCCGCGGTCGGCGGGACGAACACCATGAACGCGGCGCCCGAGCTGCTGGCGAGCGTGCCCGTGCGCCTGGTCCCCGGGGATGTGCCCGTGGTCGCCCAGGCGGGGCTGAGCGCGACGCGCGGGACGCTGCTGCTCTCCTGGCTGGCGCTGGCCGGGGCGGCGGTGGCGATCGGGTTCGTGCTGCGGGCGGCGATCCAGCTCTCGGAGCGGCGCGGGCGGTTTGTAAGCGCCGTGACGCACGAGCTGCGCACGCCCCTGACGACATTCAGGCTGTACGCCCAGATGCTCGCCGACGGGATGGTGACCGACGAGGACGCACGGCGCGAGTATCTGGCGACGCTCAAGAGCGAGTCTGGAAGGCTGTCGGGGATCGTCGAGAACGTGCTGGAGTACGCCAGGCTCAGCCGCAGACGCGCCGGCCCGGAACAGACGCTGGAGATGGCGCCCGAGGCGTTGCTGGTGCGCCTGCGCCCGATGCTGTCGCGCCGGGCCGAGCAGAGCGGGATGGACCTGATCGTGTCTGCGGACCTTGAGGACGCGACCAGGCGCGGCATCACGCTGACGATCGACCCGCAGTCCGTCGAGCGGATCCTGATGAACCTGGTCGAGAACGCGTGCAAGTACGCGGGCCCGGGCGAGGGCGAGGACGACGAGGACATCGACCCGCGGATCCACCTGGACGTGCGGGTGCAGGGCGACCAACTCGAGTTTCTCGTCGCGGACTACGGCCCGGGCATCGCGCCGCGTGAGCGGGCGCGGGTGTTCGGCGAGTTCCAGCGGGGCGCCGCCCGCCCGATGCGGTCGGGCCTGGGCCTGGGGCTGGCCCTGTCGCGGGGGTTGGCCCGCGAGGGCGGGGGCGAGCTGCGATTGGTGAGGCGGCGCGGGCACGGGGCGGAGTTCCTGCTCTCGCTGCCCATCCGGGCCCCGCACGGCGGGTAGAACCGCCCGCAGAGCGTTCTGGGGCGGGAAAGGGTCCGGGGGCGTGGGTATACTGCCGCCCCGCCGGGCGATCGGCGGGCTGTGAGGGCCTGTAGCTCAGTTGGTTAGAGCGCACCCCTGATAAGGGTGAGGTCGAAGGTTCGAGTCCTTCCAGGCCCACTACCGCGCCGCCCTCCGGGCGGCGTTGTTCATTTTTGGGTTTGGCGTGAGAGACTCCACCGGGGTGCGCAGAGAACTCGGGCCGGGGTTCTTCGTGCGCAAGGACCCGCACGCTACGCTCCGCGCCAGCGGCGTTGGATGCCCGAACGTCCCGGCCCGACCACACCATGGAGAGATCACATGCCCCGCTCAACCACGACGAGAGTTTGTTGCGCCGCGACTGCGCTGGCCGCGATGGGAGCGCCCGCGCTGGCCCAGTTCGCGGGCTTCGCCGACCAGGTCCCCTACACCACCACCGACGCGACAACCGATACGGTCTTGGCGGACCTGGACAACGACGGCGACCTGGACTTCGCGGGCAACTCGCTGAGCGACGCGACCTTTGACCGGGCCGTCGTCCTGCTCAACAACGGCAACGGGACGTTCGGGGCGCCCGCGTTCTACGGCGTTGGATCGTCCCCGGGGCACATCGCCGCCGCGGATATGGACCTGGACGGGGATATCGACCTGCTCCTCTCAAACCGAGATACGTCGGACGTCTCACTGCTGCGCAACAACGGCAACGGCACATTCCAGCCCGAGGTCATCATCCCCGCGGGCACGCTCCCCCAGGACATTGCCGTCGGGGATTTCAATGTGGACGGCAAGCCCGACTTCGTGGTCACCAACGGGGACGTGAACAGCCACGTCCGCGTCTACTTCGGGGACGGCTCGGGCACGAACTGGCCGGCGCCCTCGATCGTCTCCACCCAGAACGGCGGGGGCACGGGCGGACAGTTTCCCAACAACATGACCGTGAAGGACCTGAACTTTGACGGCGCCCCCGACATTGTCACCTCCAATAGCGGCAGCGACACGCTGACCATCCTCTACAACACCGGCTCGGGCACGTTCTTCTCCCTCGACTTTGCCACGTTCGTCAGCACCGGCAACAACCCGGGCGACATCGTCAGCGAAGACATGAACGGTGACGGCGCTCCCGATTTGATCCTCATCAATCGCGTTGACAGCACGGTCAGCGTCCGCTTCAACAACTACAGCGCTGGGGCCAACCCGTTCCCGAGCTTCCCGAGTTCAACGACCGTCGCCGTCGCGGGCTCGCCCGAGGGCCTGGCCATCGCGGACCTGGGGGCCGAGGAGGGCGATGGCGACCGGGACATCCTGGTCGCCACCATCTCCGCGGGTGTCAAGGTGCTGCTCAACAACGGCGCAGGCGTGTTCACCGACGGCGGGAACTACGGCACATCCAGCGACAGCGAGCCCGCGGCGGGTGATCTCGACGGCGACGGCGACGCCGACGTCGTCCTCTGCAACGCCCCCGACGACGAGATCAACGTCCTGCTCAACGCGACCCTCGTCATCGGCGGTCCCGACCCGGTCGCGCGCATCGACTCGCCCAGCGCCTTCGGGCTGTCGGGCAGCTGCGTCTGCCTCGCGGGCAGCGACATCACGGGCGTCGCGGACGTGCCCGGGGGCGTCTTCGAGTCCTACCGCCTCGAGTACCGCCCGGTCTCGAGCCCCACGGCCTGGACCACGATCGTCAGCTCTGTGGACAGCGTCCCCGAGCCCGGGGGTGTGCTCGGGACCATGAGCGTGGGCGGGCTGGGCGAGGGGCTGTACCTGCTCCGCCTGCGCGTCGAGAGCGCCTCGGGCCTGAGCAGCACTGCCGAGCAGGTGGTGTGGGTCTCGACCGACTACGACAGCCTGGACTGGATCCTGGCGCGGGGGAACATCGCCGCGGGGGATGTGACCTCGGCGGACATCGTCGGCGGGACCGCCTGCGTCTTCGGCACCGCCAACGACAACAACTGCGCGCCCGATGAGTACATCGTCGAGTTCAGCGAGGCGGGCGCGGAGAACTGGATGATCGTCGATCCCAACTTCGCCAGCTACCCGGGCGGGAAGGTCAACCAGCTACTGGCCGACTGGGACACCGCGGGTGTGGGCGACGGCGCCTACGACCTCCGCGTCGTCGCCTCCAACGGCTGCGGCGACATGAAAGCCGTCCGGCGCGACAACATCCTCGTTGACAACACCGCCCCGATCGCCCAGATCGACTCCCCGCTCAATTGCGACCCGTTCAACCCCGCGGGGGCGATCGACATCGTGGGCACCGCCTTCGACGAGAACATCGCGAGCTGGTCGCTGGCCTACACCGGGGGCGACGAGAACAACTGGGTCACCATCGCCACCGGCTCCAACAACGTGACTGACGGCGTCATCGCCCCCTGGGACATCGC
>JAJDDH010000356.1 GCA_029260415.1 Phycisphaerales bacterium
TACTCGAAGGCGGACGCCGACGCGCCGTACCTGAAGCTGGCGGACCGGGCGATCTGCATCGGGGAGGCGCCCTCGAAGGACAGCTACCTGAACATCTCGCGGATCATCTCCGCCGCGGAGATCGCGGACGTGGACGCGATCCACCCGGGGTACGGGTTCCTGAGCGAGCGGGCGGACTTCTCGGAGGTGTGCCGGGACTGCAAGATTGAGTTCATCGGTCCGAGCCCCGAGGCGATGGGCAAGCTGGGCGACAAGGTCGAGGCCAAGCGTTACGCGAAGGCGGCCAAGGTCCCCGTGTTCCCGGGCTCGGAGGGGGCGATCGAGGAGGAGCAGGAGGCGGTCGAGGTCGCGGCGGAGATCGGGTACCCGGTGATCATCAAGGCGGCCGCGGGCGGGGGCGGGCGCGGGATGCGGATCTGCCGCAACGAGGCGACGCTGCGGACCAACATCGCCAAGGCCCAGCAGGAGGCCCTCGCGGCGTTCGGCAACGGGTCGGTCTTCGTTGAGAAGTTCCTGGAGGACGCGCGCCACGTCGAGGTGCAGGTCCTGGGCGACAAGCACGGGCACGCGGTGCACCTGTGGGAGCGGGACTGCTCGATGCAGCGCCGCCACCAGAAGGTGGTCGAGGAGGCGCCCGGCCCGCTGATCGAGCGGAAGAAGATCCAGGGCGTGTGCGAGGCGGCGGCGAAGCTGATCAAGAGCGCCGAGTACGCGGGCGCCGCGACGGTCGAGTTCCTGATGGACAAGGACCAGAACTTCTACATGCTCGAGGTCAACACGCGGGTGCAGGTCGAGCACCCCGTCACCGAACTGATCACGGGCGTGGACATCGTGAAGCAGTCAATCCTGATCGCGGCGGGCGAGGCGCTGCCCTTCAAGCAGAAGGACATCAAGGTCAACGGGCACGCGGTGGAGTGCCGCATCAACGCGGAGAACCCGGACCAGGACTTCATGCCCAGCGCCGGGAAGATCGACACGTGGGAGCTGCCCGGTGGTCCGGGCGTGCGGGTCGATTCGCACGTGGTCCCGGGGTATTACGTGCCGCCGAACTACGACTCGATGATCGGGAAGCTGATCGTGCACGCCGAGACGCGCGAGGCGGCGCTGACGCGGGCGTCGAGGGCGCTGAGCGAGTTCAACGTGGGCCCGATCAAGACGACGATCCCGCTGCACAAGCGGCTGATGCGCAACGCGGCGTTCGCCAAGGGCGGGGTGGACATCCACTACCTGGAGCGGCTGCTCAAGGGATAGGTACTCATCCCCCGGTGTTGATCGCGACGGCCTCTCGGATGAGCCCCTTGAACGCCTTCTCGTCGAGTTTGTCGCCCTCGAAGAGATCAATCGCTCGCCTGACGTTGCCCTCCAGGCTGGCGTTGAACACACCGGCGGGGTCTTCGAGCGCGGCGCCCTTGGCGAACGTGAGCTTGACCTTGTCCTTGTAGGTCTCGCCCGTGCAGATGATCCCTGCGTGGGACCAGACCGGGATGCCCAGCATCGAGTTGGATGGCTTGCGCCACTTCACCTCTTCCACTACGCCCTTGTCGGCCTGCCTGATGAGCGTGCGGACGCGGGCGAGCGTCTTGCCCCGCCAGTCGCCCAGCTCGCTGATGCGAGCGTCGATCACGTCGGAGGCGTTGGCTTGGTCCGTTGCCTTCGCGCTCACCTTGCGGGGCTTGGTCGTCTTCGGAGTTGTCTTCTTGGCCAACGCGTTTACTCCCACCCGGAACCGGCATGAACGTGCTCGCGAGCACACCCGAGCCTGGAAGCCATGCTACCGGGCGATGGGGGGTGAGCCCGCTTGGGTACGGACCAAAAAGAACAAGCCCCCGCGTATCCGCAGGGGCTTGTTCGCCTGTCTTGGCAAGAGAGAAAGAGAGAAAGAGAGATTCGTGATCCGCCGCGTTTCCGCGGCGGCCGCGTGTCGCTGTCCTACCCAACCTGACGGACGGTTCCGTCTGCGACACCTACAAGGTGCATCACGTCTGTGCGTGTGCCAGCGGTTGGGGTGAAAAAAGTGGTTGAACAGCTCTGGCGGGCTCTCAGGGGTGTTTTTTGGCCCGAGAATCTGCACGATCGGGCCAAACCGTCGACGCCCTGCCCCGGGACAGGCGGGCCAGATCCGAGTGCTGGCGGGCGGAAATGGGCGGTCGATGCCCTACGATCCTCTCCCAGGCGGGCGACGGACGGACCCGAGCCCCCAGCCGCAGGCCAGGCCTGCCCAGAGGAGACCCAGATGACCAGCAGCGCCACGACCCAGCCGCTCGCGATCGACGGCGGGAGCCCCGTGTTCGAGAAGATGGTCCCGTTCATGTCGCTCGGGCTGACGCGCGAGGACATCGCCGCGGCCAACGAGGTGCTCGAGTCGGGCATGCTGCGAGCCGCGAGCAAGTGCGCGGCCCTCGAGGAGCGCTTCGCCGCCCAGACCGACGCGACGCAGGGCATGACCTGCGCCAACGGGACGTGCGCGCTCCAGCTGGCGTACGGCGCCACGATCAAGGCGGGCGACGACGTCCTGGTCCCCGCGTGGACGTACATCGCGACGGCGAGCATGATCGTCGCCGCGGGGGCCAACCCGATCTTCTGCGACGTCCACGAGGACACGTTCCAGATCGACATCAGCGACGCCGAGAAGCGGATCACGCCCAAGACGACCGCCATCGCCTGCACGCACCTGTACGGCACACCCGTGGACATCGACGCGCTGCCGGCCCTGGCCAAGAAGCACAACCTGAAGGTTATCTACGACGCGGCGCAGGCGCACCTGGCGACGTACAAGGGCAAGGGCCTGGGCGCGTTCGGGGATGTGGTGACGTACTCGTTCTACGCCACCAAGAACCTGGGCACGGGCGAGGGGGGCATGGTCACCACCAACGACGACCAGATCGCCAAGACCATCGGCATGCTCCGCTCGCACGGCGAGACCGACAAGTACCTGCACGAGTCCATCGGCTTCAACTACCGCATGAACGACATCACGGGCGCCATCGGGCTGTCCAAGCTCGACCGCCTCGAGGACCAGACCAACCGGCGGCGCGAGGTCGCCAAGCGGTTCCACGCGATCATCGACACCATCGACGGCATCGAGCGCCCGACCATCGCGGACGGGATCGAGCCCGCGTGGCATCTTTATACCTGCCGGTTCAACCCCGAGGCGCTCTCGGG
>JAJDDH010000357.1 GCA_029260415.1 Phycisphaerales bacterium
GCGTTTCGATGCTCCTGGCGGGTCAGGCGGTGGGCTGGGTCGGTGTGGGCACGGGCGGGGCGGGGCTGGCGATCTGGCTGGCGGGGGTGCTGACGGTGCTGCGTTCGGGTCGGGCGCCGCTGTGGACGGCGGTGCTCACACCGCTGGGCGCATGGCTCACGGGCTCGATCCTCCGCTCGGCGGCCCGCGATCTGGAGCGGGGAACGCCCACGAGTTGGGGCGGGCGGGAGTACGTCCGGGAGTCGAGATAGGCTTGGGTGATGAGATCGGTCCGCAGAGCCAGCCCGGATGTCCGCCTTGAGATGACGCCGCTGATCGACGTGGTGTTCCTGCTGCTGACGTTCTTCGTGTTCTCGCTGGTGCTGATGGTGCGGGCGGACGTGATGGACGTGAAGCTGCCCGAGCTGTCTGCGGGTCGCAGCGCCGAGCGGACGCCCGCGATCACGATCGTCATCGACGAGGGCGGGACGCTGTTTGTCGAGGGCGAGGCTGCAGCGCTGAGCGAGATCGGCGACCGGGTGCGGGCACTGCGCGCCGAGCGCGGCGGCTCGGCGCCCGTGCTGCTCGCGGTCGATGCGCAGGGGCGGGCGGGTGATCTGATTCAGCTGGCCGACACGCTCAACGCGGAGGGCATCGGGGAGTTCAGCGTGATCGGGCGCCCGGCCAAGGGGGCGGGCCCGGACGCTGTCGACCCGGCGTCTGGACTCCCCGAGACCGATCCCAGGCCCACGGGTCGCGGATTCGTTCCCACCGGACCGGCGACCGAACCCGGATGAACGCCCAGCGGTACCACTGTCTGGAACGAAAGAGCCTTTGAGACGGGCGGCATGAACCAGGGATACACAACCAACCCGTGGCTGCTGATCGGGGGGCTGATCAGCCTTGTGATCCACCTGGCCGGGGGGCTGGCGGTGCTCGGTTCGTCCGCGAGCATGGGCGGATCTGGCGACGCGCCCAAGTCGTCGATGCTCGATGGGAGCGAGGACCCGCCCGAGCAGGCGCTGGGCATGCAGGACTCGACCTCGGTCTCGATCAACTGGCTGGGGTTTGCTGAGGCGACGCCTGACCAGCAGGGCGAGATCAGCGACACGGAGCAGCCCGCGCTTTCCATGGCGCCCATGGGCGAGCCCAGCGACCAGCGGGCGCCCCAGCCCAACCGTTCACAGGCACAGGACGCGGCGTCGCAGCGGGCCCCGGTCGGCCCGGCGACGGGCGAGGCGCTGACCGCGGCGTCGCCCATGAGCCCGCAGGAGCTGGAGCCCGCGCCCTCGCTGGCGATCGCGCCGCGGGAATCTCAGAACGCCGTGCCCGCGGGCGAGGGGGCGCTCCGCCTGAACGCCTGGGGCCTGCCCCCGGCGCCCGAGCGCGTCCAGGGCCCGCCCTCGGGCGGTTCGCCCGACGAGAGCACTCGGCAGGCTCAGGGTCAGGGCGAACAGAGCGAGCCCGATGAGGGCGCGAACGCGGGGGCCGACGACATCGCGGGGCTGCCCAGCGATCGGGAGTCGATCGCGACGGCGATCAGAGAGGCGACGGACCTCGCTGATTGGAGCAAACCCCTGGCCCGCAAGGGGTTGGAGATCAAGACCGTCCGCCCCCGCTGGAGTACCACGACGCTGCTGACCCGCCTGCCCCGCAACCCGGTGGTGATGATCAGCTTCGGGAAGGACGGGCGTGTGGACAGGGCGGAGTTCATCCGGCACGAGGGTCGGGTCCTCAACACGGGCTCCCGCGAGGTGGACGAGCCCCTGCTCAACGCGGTCTACAAGTGGCGGGCGACGGGCAAGGAACTCGAAACGCTCACGGACGGGGACACGGTCTCGTTCGCGATCCGGGTCGTGCTCAGGCGATAATCGTTTCAGGACCTCTCCAAGCCCGGGGACGATCGGGCCGATAGATAGGGCGCCCATGCGAACACACACTCGAATCCTGCAGGCCCTGCTCGTCGGCGCCCTGGCGTCGGGCGCCGCGGCGCAGAACGACGCGTGGTCCTCGCTCGAGGCGGTGGACGCGGGGACCGAGGACGTGAGCCTCCTGGGCGAGAGCCTGCGCCTGGTGCCGATCGACATGCGCGTCAGCGACTCGTTCTCGAGCATCTTCCGGCTCGACGGCATCGACGGCTGGGAGGACCAGTTCGCCCGGCGCGAGGGCGCCCTGACGGCGGTCTTCCCCCAGTCGGTCTACTACCCCACGCAGAGTGGCGTCGAGATCGCCATCCCCGCGGGCACGGTGTTCCTCATCGGCGCCCCGCCCGAGTGGATGTTCGCGCGTTACGACCTGGCGCAGGACGTCCCGACGCAGGAGGCGGGCCCCACGGCGTTGCCCGATCTGCGCATCGGCACAGGCCTGGGCAGCGAGGCGGTGGACACCCGGGCGCCCGTCACGCAGACGGTCCTAGCGAGCCCGGAGCGGGATCTTCGCCAGGTCGAGCACCGGCGCCCGCCCATGCCCTGGCGCACGGACCACCGGCGCGCCGAGCGCGTGTCGTCGCTGCTGTCGCTCGCGGTCGCGGGCGAGTGAGTTACTTGTTGTCGTCGGGCTTGGCGATCGACTGACGCATGTCCGTGTCGGCGACGACGTTCTTCATGCGGTAGTAGTCCATGATGCCCATGTGCCCGCTGCGGAAGGCCTCGGCCATCGCCTTGGGCACCTCCGCCTCGGCCAGCACGACCAGCGCCCGGTTCTTCTGGATGTCGGCCTTGTTCTCTTGCTCGAGCGCGACGGCCAGCGCCCGGCGCTTCTCGGCCTCGGCCTGGAATCGGCGCTTGTCCGCCTCGGCCTGGTCCGCCTGCAGCTTCGCGCCGATGTTCTCACCAACATCCACGTCCGCGATGTCGATCGACAGGATCTCGAACGCGGTGCCCGAGTCGAGCCCGCGGTTGATCACGGCCTTAGAGATGTTGTCCGGGTTCTCCAGCACGACCTTGTGCGAGTCCGCCGAGCCGATCGAGGAGACGATGCCCTCGCCCACGCGGGCGATGATGGTTTCTTCCGTGGCGCCGCCCACGAGTCGGGGCAGGTTGGTGCGGACCGTCACGCGGGCGCGGGCCCGGAGCTGGATGCCGTCCTTGGCGACGGCGTCGATCGTCCCACGCCCCAGGTTCGGGTTGGGCACGTCGATGACCTTGGGGTTCACGCTGGTGTTGACCGCGTCGAGGATGTCGCGCCCGGCCAGGTCGATGGCGCAGGCGGTGTCCCAGTCGAGCTCGATCTTGGCCTTGCGGGCCGCGATGATGGCGCTGACGACGTTGTGGATCCGCCCGCCTGCGAGGAAGTGCTCGTCGAGCTGGCCCGTCGAGATCGGGATGCCCGCCTTGACCGCGCGGATGCGGCTATACACCACGGCGCGGACGTCCACCTTCCGAAGGCGCATCCCGATGATGTCGATCAGGCTGACCCGCGCGTTCGAGACGTAGGCCTGGATGAAGAGGTTGATGAACTGGCCCACGATGGCGACGAGCACCAGCAGAACGAGAACGGCAATGATGATGCCGATGATGAGGATCACATTCAGATTCACCGGGGAGGCTCCTCTCGCGGGCGGACAGTCGGTACTCGGGCAGTATAGCTGGGCCTGACGCGCTTCATGCCTTGGTCGCGGGGCGGACCTTGAGCGTGGTCATATCAACGCCCGTGACGCGGACGCGCTCGCCCGAGCGGATGTAGCTGGTGTCCGAGGTCGCTTCGTGGCGCTGCCCGTCGATGCGGACGCTGCCAACGGGGCGGAGGTCGGTCAGCGCCTCGCCCTCGGCGCCGACGAGCGACGCGAGAGACTGGCGTTCTTCCAGTTCTTTCAGATCCCGCTGGGCCTGTCGCTCCTCGTCGCCCCCGCCCAGCATCGCCCGCCCGATCGGTGTACTGGGCAGCAGGCTCAGCGCGAAGAAGAACATCGAGGGTCCGCCCACGAGCACGACCAGCGTGCCCGCGATGCCCCACGTGATGGAGAAACGGTAGAGGCAGACGACGCCCGCGATCGCGACGCCCGTGGCGACGATCCCGATGATCCCGCCCGAGGGGACGAGGACCTCGATGAACACGAGCAGCACCGCCGCGGCCAGCAGCGCCAGGCCCCAGATCAGCATCGGGTCGGTCATCAGGCGGTCTCTCCGTCGCTCGTGTCGCGCTCGACGACCACGCGGAACTCGCTGACGCTGACGACGCGGACCGTCTCGCCCTGGTCGATGTAGCCCATGTCCGAGACCACGTCGATGAGCTGCCCGTCGAACTCGGCGCGCCCGCTCGGGCGGAGGGCGGTCTGCGCCCGCCCGGTCTGCCCGGCGCTGAGCGCGAGCGGCGCGGCGGGTTCCATGACGCTGAATGTTGGGGTGTCCTCGTCGTCGCGCGGTCCGGCCATGATCAGGCGGGAGACGAGCGGGAAGCGTTCGAGGTGCTTGCCGATGAAGTACATGCCCACGCCCGCGGTCGCGCTGGCGAGCAGGATGGTGACGACGCCGAAGAGCAGGTCGTTTTTCTCGCCCGGGGCGGACGGGAATCCGCTGGCGTCGGGGATGAAGGTGCCCACGAGCCCGCCGAAGAGCAGGAGCAGGCCAGCGATGCCGAAGACGCCGAAGCCCGGGATGACGAGAATCTCCAGGGCGATGAGCAGCACGCCCGAGACGATCGCGACGATCTCCCACCAGCCGGCCATGCCGAGGAGCATGGGCGGGGCGAGCAGCGCGATCGCGGCGGCCAGGGCGACGGCGCCCGGGGCGATCATGCCCGGGGCGGACATCTCCAGGAACAGCGCCAGCAGGAAGATCACGATCAGCACGCCGCGGACGGGCAGGGAGGTCATGAAGCGGACGAGCGACTCGGACCAGGAGCGGTCGGCGCGGACGAGGGTCTTGGCGCCGAAGAAAGCCTTGAGCTGCTCGTCGGTGTTGATGGTGGCGCTGGCGAGGGAGAAGTCGTGCATCTGCTGGGCGGAGAGGATGACGGCGTGGGTGCCGTCGCAGACGTAGCCCGCGGGCTCCCAGCGCGAGGCGTTGAGCGTCGCGACATCGGGACGGTTGCTGGGCGTCTCGAGCAAGTCGGTGACGTCCTGCTGGAGATCGGCGACGCCCTCGCCCGCGGGGGTGAAGGCCGCGTCGGGGTCCTCGATGGACTTGGCGAGCATGCTGTCCTCGCTGTCCGGGTCGGGCGCAGGCGCCTGGGCGTCGGTGTCGTCGGGCTCGAGGAAGCTCGGCAGCTCGTCGACCGGTTCTCCCTCTTCGGCGGCGGCGCTGTCGTCGGGGCTGGGCGCGGCCCGCTCGCTGAGCGGGCGGGTCCGGGCGCCGGGGACGGACCCGAGCAGGGGGCGCCCGCGGGCGGGGGCGATGCCGAACAGGTCGAGGTATTCCTGCTCGTTGACGAGCAGGGTCTGACCGGTCTTGGCATCGCGGATGGCCCAGAGCTCGATGCCGTCGGTGACGATGACCTGGACGAGAAACTCGTCGTACCCGTTGCGCCGGGCGGAGTCGGTGACGTCCTGGAGCAGTGGGGGCAGGAGCTTGGTGCGCTGCTCGGGGGTGAGGGCCTTGAGGCCCGCGGTCCCGAAGGTGACGGGGAAGGCGTCGCCCATGGCGCCCGGGTCGGAGGTGACGATCTCGGCGCAGGCCAGGGCGATGATGGCGCCGCCCGAGTACGCCTGGGGGTGGATCCAGGCGACGGTGTTGGGGATGGGCGAGGCCTTGAGGGCCGCGGAGATCTCGAGGACTGCGCCGATCTCGCCCCCGGGGGAGTCGATCTCGATGACGACCGCGTCGGCGCCCGCGTCGGCGGCGTCGCTCAGGCGGCGCTGCACGCTCATCGAGGTGATCGCGTCGATCGGGCCCTTGACGGTGATGACCGCGATGTTGTCCGCCTGGCGTGACGCGGGGACAGCAACGGGCTGGGCGGCGCTGCCCGGCCCGGTCTGGGCGATCGAGACCGCCGTCAGCGCGAGGCAGCACAGCCAGGCGAGCAGGCGGGCGGGCGAGGGGCACGTGCGGGATTCAGATGGGGTGGGGTCGGGGTGCACGAACAAAGTATAGATTCCGGACGCGGGGGCCCCCGGTTTCGATTCTCACGCGGATTCCGGGCGGTGGAAGGGGGTCAGGCGAGGATCAGGCTGGGGTTTCGGGCGTTTCCTGCTGGACGTTCCAGGTGATCGAGTCGCCCGAGCAGTCGATGTGCAGGGCGAAGAAGCCCAGCCCGCCGCTGGCGCCGCTGGTCTCGTGCTTGCGGACCAGGGGCCAGATGATCTGGCGGTCGGTGTCGGGCAGGGGGAGGGCCCCGATCTCGTCGGGGTGGAACCACTCGAGCGAGCCCTCGTTCATCGGGCCCGCCTTGACCTCCACCGGCCCGATGACGCGGTAATAGAAGAGCAGCCAGTGGCTCTCGTTCTCGAACGCGGCCTCAGAGATCAGCCCCAGCAGGTGCAGGCGTTCGATCGGGACGTCGATCCCGGCCTCCTCCTGGATCTCGCGCTGGGCGCAGCGGGCGGGGGACTCGCCGAGCTCCATCTCCAGCTTGCCCCCGATGGGGGAGCACAGGCCCTTGTTGGGGGCCTTGCCGCGGCGCAGGAGCAGGACGCGCCCGTCGCTGTCGCGGAGATCGCACAGGCAGGCGAGCTTGTAGGGCAGGGGGCTGTCGTTCTCGAGCCCGGGCAGGATGTTCGCGGGGTCGCTCACGTCGCGGACGATAGGCCCCTGGGGCGTGCGTACACACGGTTTCGGGCGTGTCCGGTTCTCGGGGCAACGGGCGATGGGCGTCCGTCCGGAGGGCGTTCGGGAGGCGGAAACCCCCACGGCGCGGGCCTTCACGCCCGAGCGGGGGCGCGGCCGATACTCTGGGCATGATGAGCGCTGAAGCGACCGGCACGGAGGCGGGCGCGAGCGCGGCACAACGCGCCGCGCCGTGGGCA
>JAJDDH010000358.1 GCA_029260415.1 Phycisphaerales bacterium
TAAAAGAGATCAAAGTGTAGACAGGACCTTGCAGGCTATTTAACAAATATCGTACTGATATCAATGAATAAACTTGCCTTTCCAGGCAAGGAACTTCAGACTAACGCTGCAGTTCGTTCGCGAATACCGGACCGAGCTAGAAAGGCTGGCTCGATACAAAAAATGGCGGATGAAATGCCGTGATGAGGGGGGGCATCAGTACACTAACAATTCATCAAGTCAATGCCGAATCTGGGCGTTAGCCAAGGATAGATTCGTTCAAATTAACATTCAGCCTTATTGAGGAAAAATGAATACAAGACCGGAAATAACGTTATCAACATTAGATTTAGACAGGTTATACAATCTAATTGATTCTTTGCCGCGGAATAATGTCGCGGGAATAAATGAATTAGAAGCGGAACTGAGTCGTGCAAAGATAGTGGCGCCTACGGAAATGCCTCCAAACATAGTTACGATGAACTCAACAGTAAAATTCTTTATTGAATCTACTCAGAAAGAATTTGAATTGACTTTAGTTTATCCAAAGGATGTTGATTCAAGCGGTAAAACCATATCCATTCTGGCTCCTGTAGGCAGCGCTTTGCTCGGCCTCTCTCTGGGGGATGAAATTGAATGGCCAAGACCGGGTGGAGGGGAGCTAAAAGTAAAAATTAAAGAAATACTTTTCCAGCCTGAAAGCGTTGGTGAATACCATATATAAGTTCAGAAAAAATTAGTTTAGCAATACGAATCACACCGGCGCAGCAAAACTGCGCCGATGTTTGAGGCGTCATTAACTGATCAACTTCGGTTGCCAAAACAAAGTGGAGTCAATCATGACAACGTTGCAGATTACAAAACATAGAAGAACCCTGTTATGTGCTTGTCTCATGTGGATATTGCAGACCAATGTAATCCATGCAGAGCAAGTGACCCCAGGCTACAACCACAAAATTCCCGATAAGATTATGACACCCGACAAGGTGGAAACACGCATCGGCACGCTTGAGTTTATCGATGGTATGCCAAGTAGCGAGACCGTCAAAACGGTTTACGACAACCTCGATCTGATGCGCGGCGTGGAAACATTCCTTAACGGTATTCCAGCAACGTCGATTGAAGGACTGCGCCTCGGTGCCATCGATTTGGGCGCCGATGCATCTAACAAGGTGATCATCATGGATAAACTGCTGGACTCCAGTCCGCTGTTTCTCACCGGCAACACGGACACCGTGTATTGCATGGCTTTTCTCGATCTTAGGAAGGACGGAGCAACCGTTGTTGAGATTCCGCCGGGATCGGGACCCGGCACCGTGGATGATGCGTACTTCCGTTTCGTCACCGATATGGGATTACCAGGACCGGATCGTGGAAAGGGAGGCAAGTATTTGATTCTTCCTCCTGACTACGAAGGAAAACTCGAACCCCCAATCGGCGGGATAGAGGCCGAGATTAACGGTGAAAATTACTACGTCTCGCAATCCACCAGCTATGTGAACTTTCTAATCCTGCGAGGATTTCTGGTAGATGGCAGACCCGACGTTGCCACCACATTGTTCGAGAACGGCGTGAAAATTTATCCATTGGCAAAGTCGGATAATCCGCCAGCGATGGAATTTATCAGCGGCTCGGCCAAGAATTGGAACACGATCCATGCTAACAATTTTGAATTTTATGAGGAATTGTATACCGTCATTGAGCGTGAGCCGGTTTCGATGCTCGAACCGGAATTGCGAGGTCTGTTTGCGTCTGTCGGCATCCAAAAGGGCAAACCGTTCAATCCCGACGCACGAATGAAACAGATCCTCACTGAAGCGGTTGCCATCGGGAATGCAACGGCGCGGGCCATTGTGTTCCGTCCTCGACTTGAAGGGTTTGCGTATTATCCAAACAGTGCCTGGGGCACCGGTTTCGTCGGTGGTGACTACCGTTGGCTGAAAGATGGTGGGCAAGGCGGGCGAAACATGGATGCACGCACGCTATTTTTTTATCAGGCCACGGTCAATACGCCGGCCATGGTTCTGAAGATGATCGGCAAAGGGTCACAATATGCCATCGCCACAGCAGATAAAAATGGTGAATACCTGGAAGGGAAAAATACCTATCGGCTGAATATTCCCGCTAACGTTCCGGCCAAGGACTTTTGGTCGGTGGTTGTCTACGATCCGCAGACGCGGTCCGAACTTCAGACAGGTCAACCATTCCCAAGCAAAAACAACAAACGTGATGCTCTGGTAGAAAATGCTGATGGTTCAGTGGATCTTTATTTCGCCCCGCAGATACCTGAGGGAAAAGAGGCTAATTGGATCGAGACCGTCCCGGGTAAGGGTTGGTATCCCATCTTGCGGCTATATGGCCCGCTGGAGGCGTGGTTCGATAAGTCATGGCGTCCAGGCGAGATAGAGTTAGTCAGGTAGGCGCAGTTGACAATTGGTTCTGGCGATCAGTGCGGCGTGTCGGCGCAATCCATTGTCCAATCGCTATCTGTTTATGGCCGTTACAGGTTCAACACTGTTGTCCATTGCTGTGATTTGCAACCCGTATGGTACCCGGGTGGCTGCTCTGGCCGCACATGCTGCTTTGCTGCAATTGCCGAC
>JAJDDH010000359.1 GCA_029260415.1 Phycisphaerales bacterium
GGGCGAGCCGTCTCGCGATGAGCGCCCCGGGTACCTCGACGCCCCCCCCTCGGCCCCGCCCGAGACCTTCGCGGCGGACTGCGAGGGCGCGGGCGTCTCGCTGACGCCCGAGGAGCTCGACCGCCTCAGCCGGTACATGGGCGTGCTGCTGGCCGCGAACAAGGCGTTCAACCTGACCGCCATCCGCGACCCGGGCGAGGCCTGGACGAGGCACGTGCTCGACTCGCTCACGCTCCTGGGTGTGCTGGCGGAGATCCAGCCCGAGGATGGCGCCTCGCTCCGCGTGATCGACGTGGGCACGGGTGGGGGGCTGCCCGGCATCCCCCTGGCCATCGCCCGCCCCGACGTGAGCGTGACCCTGCTCGACGCGACGGCCAAGAAATGCGCGTTCCTCGACAACATCGCCCGGGAACTCGGTCTGACCAACGTCGAGGTGGTGTGCGCCCGGGCGGAGGCCGCGGGGCGTGACCGGGGCGAGCGGACGAGCACGGGTCGCGCGGGCGGTCAGCGTGAGATGTACGACCTGGTCGTGGCCCGCGCGGTCGGGCGCCTGGCGACGCTGAGCGAGCTGACGATCCCGTTCGCGAAGGTCGGCGGGCTGATCGCGCTGATCAAGGGCGCCAAGGCGGACGAGGAGCTGGCAGAGGCGAAGGCGGCGCTGCACCTTCTGCACACGAGCTGCGCGGGGACCGTTCAGACGGGCACGGGGCGGATCGTGGTGCTGGAGAAGCAGCGCCCGACGCCCAAAAGCTACCCGAGGCGGGACGGGGAGCCCAAGCGGGCGCCGCTGGGTGTGGTGAGCGAGAAGCAGTGAACCCGGGCGAGGGCGAGTCTGTTGATCGCGGCGCGTCGTGGGCACTGTCGGACGATGGGCCAATCGCGAGCGCCCTGAGCGGCGAGTTCGAGGCGCGTCCCGAGCAGATGCGCATGGGCACGGCGGTCGAGAAGGCCCTGGCGGACAAGTCCCACCTGCTCGTCGAGGCGGGCACGGGCGTGGGCAAGAGCTTCGCGTACCTGATCCCGGCCGCGATGCGCTGCGTCGAGAAGGGCGAGACGGTCGTCATCGCGACCAACACGATCTCGCTCCAGGAGCAGCTCGTTGAGAAGGACGTGCCGCTGATCCAGGCGGCGCTGGGGCTGGACAGCGACGACCCGAACATGCCCCCGGCGTTGCGCCCGGTGCTGGTGAAAGGTCGAGGGAACTACGTCAGCATCCGTCGCCTGAAGCTCGCGAGCGGGCGCCAGGGCAAGCTGTTCGCCGACGCGGGCGCCAAGCGGTCGCTGCACGTCATCGAGGACTGGGCCTACGAGACCACGGACGGCTCGCTCTCAACCCTGCCCACGCTCGAACGCCCGGGCGTGTGGGACCGGGTGCAGTCGGACTCGGGCAACTGCATGGGGCGCAAGTGCCCGCACCACAGCGAGTGCTTCTACCAGAAGGCCCGGCGGACGATGGAGCAGGCGAACCTGCTCATCTGCAACCACGCGTTGTTCTTCAGCGATCTCGCCCTACGCGCGCGCGATTCGGGGTTTCTTCCCAAGTACGACCACGTGATCCTGGACGAGGCGCACAATGTCGAAGACGTCGCCGCGGAGCACTTCGGGCTCTCGCTGACCGAGGGGCGGGTCAGCCACCTGCTCTCCACGCTCTATCACGAGCGCACGGGCAAGGGGTACCTGGCGCAGCTGGAGATTGTCGATGGCGACATCGAGCCCATCGACCGCGCGGTGCGCCTGGTGCGGGCCGCCGAGCGTGCGTCGCGGGCGTTCTTCGAGGACTTGGAGCGCCTGCTCGACTCGGACAAAGCGCCCGGCGGGCGGATCCGCAGGCCCGAGATCATCGCCAACCCGCTCACGCCCGCGATGAACGACCTGGCGGTGCGCCTGCGGGCGCTCAAGGACCTGGCGCGGAGCGACGCGGACCGGTTCGAGCTCAACGCCTTTCAGATCCGCGCGAGCGAGATCAGCGACGCGTGCGAGGCGCTGATCGACCAGTCCGCGCCCGGGTACTGCTACTGGGTCGAGGCGACGGGTCGGGACCACGGGCGCAGGCGGGTGCGCCTGGCGTGCTCGCCGATCGAGGTGTCGCCGCTGCTCAAGGAGCACCTCTTCGACGCGGAGCACTCGGTCGTGCTGACCAGCGCCACGCTGGCGACGCGGACCATCGACGAGGACGAGCCCAGCGAGCGGGCGGAGACCGCGTTTGCGCACATGATGGAGCGACTGGGCTGCGAGGGCGCGCAGACCCTGCAGCTGGGCAGCCCGTTCGATTACGCCAGCCAGGTCGAGGTGTTCATCGATCGGTCGATGCCCAGCCCGGGGTGGTCGCCGCAGGGGGCGCCCGTGCGCGGCGGGGACACGTTCACGAGGGAGCTGACCTCGCGGATCCTGGACCACCTCGCGGCGACCGAGGGCGGGGCCTTCATCCTGTTCACCAGCTTCAGCCAGCTGGGCAAGACCGCCGACGCGCTGCGCGGGCCGCTGGCGGCGCTGGACATGCCCGTGTTCGTCCAGGGGCGCGACGGCTCGCGGAGCCAGATCCTCGAGGCGTTCCGGGGCACGACCAACGGCGTTCTGCTGGGCGCCGCGAGCTTCTGGCAGGGCGTGGACGTGCGCGGCGAATCGCTGCGCAACGTCATCATCACGCGGCTCCCGTTCGACCCGCCCGGGCGACCGCTGACCGAGGCGAGGCTCGAGCGGATCCGCGATCGTGGGGGGGATCCGTTCCGCGAGGACTCGCTGCCCCGGGCGGTGATCCGGTTCAAGCAGGGCTTCGGGCGCCTCATCCGATCGCATTCGGACAGAGGGCGGGTGGTCGTCCTGGACCCGCGGGTCGTGACCAAGGGGTACGGGCGGAAGTTCCTCTCAGCAATGCCCGCGGGCGTTCGGCCCAGGCTCCTGCCCGAGGTCGAGCCCGAGCTGAGCGCCGGGACGTGGGACGACGCGGACTTTTGATCTCGTCCCGGCTACCCTCTCATTCGGCACGAAACTCGGCGAATCCCGAACAGAAACCGGAGATCGGCATGCTTGGACGCGTCTTCAAGGCCTACGACGTGCGGGGGACCTACCCCGATCTGCTCACGGACACCATGGCGTTCCAGATCGGCTCGGGCGCGGCGCGCTACCTGCTTCAGGACGCGGCCGACGCGGGCGACACCACGCCCATGATGCAGAACCTGGTCGTCGGGCGGGACATGCGCAAGAGCAGCCCGAAGCTCAGCACCGAGCTGATCAAGGGCATCCGCGCGGGCGGCGCCAGCGTGATCGACGTCGGGCTCGTGGACACCTCGTTCGTCTACTTCGCGATCAACCACCTGGACTGCGCCGGGGGCGTGATGGTCACCGCCAGCCACAACCCGCCCCAGTACAACGGGTTCAAGACCTCCAAGCGCAAGGCCAAGCCCGTGGGCGAGAGCACGGGGCTGGCGGACGTGCGCAAGTACGCGGCGATGAGCGACACGAACAAGCCCCCGCAGGACGGGACGTTCGTGGACAAGCGCGACCTGTGGGATGCGTACACCGACCACGTGCGCTCGTTCCTGGATACCCGCGGGCGCAAGATCAAGGTCGTGGTCGATGCGAGCAACGGGATGGCGGGGACGATGGTCCCCAAGATCTTCGGCGAGAACGGGTCTGCGATCGACGGGCTCCAGATCGTCGAGATGAACTTCGACAACACCAAGGGCGTGTTCGTGCACGAGCCCAACCCGCTGGTGGCGTCCAACGTCGAGGACCTGTGCAAGGCGGTCGTCGCGGAGGAGGCGGACCTTGGCGTGTGCTTCGACGGCGACGCCGACCGGTGCGTGATCGTCGATGAGAAGGGCAAGATCATCGGCTGCGACGCGCTCACGGGGCTGCTGGCGCAGTACTTCCTGAGCAAGGAGCCGGGCGGGAGCGTGGTGTACGACCTGCGCTCGACCAAGGCGGTCGCGGAGGAGATCGAGAAGGCGGGGGGCACAGCGATCCGCTCGCGCGTCGGGCACGTGTTCATGAAGCAGGTGATGAGCGACGAGGGGTGCGTGTTCGGCGGCGAGCTGAGCGGTCACTTCTACTTCCGCGACAACTTCAACGCGGACTCGGGCGCGATCGCGATGGCGACGGTCCTGAGCCTGATGGCCGAGAAGAAGCGGAAGCTGAGCAACATGATCCGCCCCATCGCCCGCTACAAGCAGTCGGGCGAGATCAACTTCGAGAACGAAGAGAAGGACGAGGCGCTCGACCTGATCCGCGAGGAGTACATCGACCGGGGCGATCTCGACGAGCTCGACGGCGTCACGGTGGACTGCTTCGAGGACGAGGGCTGGTGGTGCAACATCCGCAAGAGCAACACCGAGCCGCTGCTCCGCCTCAACGCGGAGGCCAAGGACCAGGCGACTCTCAACAAGGTCCTGTCGGAGATCGCGCCCAAGCTCGGCACGCGGGTCGATCACTAAACCGCCCGGAGGGCGCCCATGAACCTCTCCCAGTTCTTTGACCACTGGTCGATCGACGAGAACCCGTTCCGCGGCGAAGAGGCGCGCCACGACGCTGTCTTCGCGCGCATGGGCTTCCTGGGCGACGAGGCGGGCGCGCCCGAGCGGGCGACCAGCTCGCACTCGGACTTCGAGAAAATCCTGGGCGAGCTGACCCAGCCCTCCACCTCGATCGTCTTCGGCGAGAAGGGCTCGGGCAAAACCGCCATCCGGATGCAGATCGCCGACCGCATCGGCGCGCACAACCGAGCCAAGCCCGACGCCAAGATCCTGCTGCTGCCCTACGACGACCTGAACACCTTCCTGGACCAGCTCCAGGAGCGGGCCTGCGCCGGGGGCAAGAGCAAGGACCCGGGCAAAACGCTCGAGCGGATCCGCCTGGTCGATCACGTCGACGCGGTGCTCTCGATCGGTGTCGGGCGTGTGGTCAACGCGCTGCTGCGCGACGGGCGCGACCCGCCCCCGGCCAACCTGGGCGACGACATGGGCAAGCGGGCCAGGCGGATGAGCCCCTCGCTCAAGCGTGATCTGCTGCTGCTCCAAGCCCTGTACGACCAGAGCGACCTGCGCGGCGAGCGGACCGGGCGCCTGCGCCGCCTGATGCGCCTCGGGGCGCCGACGAACAACCGCCTGTGGCTGGGCCTGCTGGGCGCGGGCTGGATCATCCCGGCGGGGCTCATCGCCTGGTGGATGCTCTCGCCCCCCGCGGGCGAGATGCAGCGGCAGAGCGTGCTCATCGGCGCGGGCGTGGCGCTGCTGCTGTACGCGGTGGTCGTGGGCAAGTGGTTCCTGTGGGACCGGTTCGTGCTCGGGCGCCTGGGCACGAGGCTGCGCAAGCAGCTGCGGATGCTCCCGCGCGATGCGAAGTCGTACAGCGCCGCCCTGCGCCGGATCGACCCGGTGCTGCGGGGCTCTGGCGTGCTGCCGCTGACGGGTTCCGACGAGCAGCGGTACGCGATGCTCGTCCGCCTGCGCCGCGTCAGCGAGCACTTCGGGTTCGCGGGCATGCTCGTCGTGATCGACCGCGTGGACGAGCCCACGCTCGTCAGCGGCGACAGCGAGCGCATGCGCTCGATCATCTGGCCCATCCTCAACAACAAGTTCCTGCAGCTCGAGGGCCTCGGGCTCAAGATGCTGCTGCCCGTGGAGCTGCGCCACGCGTTGTTCAAGGAGTCGAGCTCGTTCTTCCAGGAGGCGAGGCTCGACAAGCAGAACCTCGTCGAGCGCCTGACGTGGACCGGGCCGATGCTCTACGACCTGTGCAACGCGCGGATCGCCGCGTGCCGGGCGGAGGGAGCCGAGCCCGTGTCGCTGCTGGACCTCTTCGCCGAGGACGTGACGAGGCAGGACGTGGTCGACGCGCTCGAGCAGATGCGCCAGCCCCGCGACGCGTTCAAGTTCGTCTACCGCTGCCTCAACGAGCACTGCGCCAACGTCACGGCGGACCAGAACGAGTGGCGCATCCCGAGGCTGGTCCTCGATTCCATCCGCAGGCAGGAGTCCGACCGGGTGCAGCAGCTGGCCCGCGGCATCCGCCCCGCCTGAGGCATGGTCCGGAAAAACAGGGCGAGAACGCCCGCGTGAGCTCCCGCGGGCGCCCACGTTCGGGGGTCCGAAAGCGGGCCCTCCGGGACGCCGATACGTCCCTGCGTGGGAACGATCTCGCCCAAGGTCTGGTCGGCGCTGCGCGTCGTCACACGCCTGACGACGGTGCACGTCGTGGTTGGCGCCGTGGGGGCCGTGGGGCTCGCGACGATGCTCGCGGCCCGCCCGGACCTGATGCGCGCCGACAAGGTCGAGGTGGTCGGTCCGCTCTACGACCCCGAGCGCCTCGGGGTGTGGATGCAGGAGCAGTCGCCCGGGCGGAGCACGGTCCGGTTCATGCTCGGGCGCAGCCGCATCTTCGAGAGCGTGGACGGCCAGCCCGTGCCCATCATCCCCAGGCCCGAGCGGGTCGGGCCCGAATGGATGGATGACTGGTCGCAGAGGATCCCGCGCATGCACGCGCAGGGGATCATGGTCTCGACCGACGAGGTGCGTGAGTACGCCTTCGGCTGGCCCCGCCTGTGCCTCAAGACGACCGAGCTGA
>JAJDDH010000360.1 GCA_029260415.1 Phycisphaerales bacterium
CGCCCCTGCGAGATCTCGCTCTGGTACGGCGTGTACTGCGTGTACCACCCCGGACTCTCCAGCACGTTCCGCAGCACCACCGGGGGCGTCACCGTCCCCACGTACCCCATCCCGATGCAGCTCCGCCAGACCTGGTTCTTCTCCGCCAGCAACCGGAACTCGCGCAGCAGCTCATGCTCGCCCCGCTCCGGGCCGATCTGCAGCTCGCCCTCCATCCGGATGGAGTCCGGGATCACGTCGCGCACGAACGCGTCCATCGACTCGTAGCCCAGATCCGCGAGCATCTGCGCCTGCTCCGCCTCGCTGGGCCCGATGTGCCGGTGCACGAACGTGTCGCACGCGCTCAGGCTGTGGGTGGGCGGGGCGGTCTGGTGGCTTGGAGCGTCGGTCATCTCATCTCGGGCGCCCCGGGGGGCACTGTCAATCGTCGTCATGCGCGGTTCCGTGCTCGGCGTTCGCAGGCGCCCCGGACGACCCGGGGTGGGGACGAAACTGTAGCGTGCTACGCCCGTAGACTCCTGCGATGCCACGCCCGATGCCCGCCGCTGTGCTCCCCCTCCTCGCGGCCACGCTCAGCTCGACACCCGCCGCAGCCCAGCCCGACGCCCAGCCCGACGCCAAGCCCGCCAGCCTGGGGCACGACGCGGCCTACTTCGCCGACCTGGCCGTCCTGGCCGACCCGTCCATGCGCGGGCGCGAGCCGGGCGACGAGGGCATCGAACAGGCCGCCCGGTTCATCATCGACCGCTTCGAATCGCTGGGCCTCGAGCCCGCGTTCCCCTCGGTCGCGGTCTCGGACCGGGGGCTGAGCATCCTCACCCCGCGAGCCTCGTACCGCCAGCCCATGGACCTGCGGACCAGCATGAAGGTCCTCGCCAGCGCCTGCGCCGTCGACGGACAGCCCATGACCGAGGGCGAGGACTACACCGTGCTCGGGCACTCGTCCTCGGGCGACTTCCAGGGCCCGGTCGTCTACGCGGGCTACTCCATCGCCTCGGGCGCCAACGGGTACCTGGGCTACCCCCCGGGCGCGAATATGCGGGGCAAGGCCGCGCTCATCTTCCGCTACGAGCCCATGGACGAGCTGGGGCGCAGCAGGTGGGCCGACAAGGGCTGGACCCAGCACTCGGTGCTCAGCCGCAAGATCTCCGCCGCCGTCCGGCGCGGCGCCTCGGCGGTCATCATCGCCCCGCCCCCGGGCGCCGACAACGAGCACGCCACCACCCTCGACACCGCCCAGAGCGATCCGATCACACGCGACCCCAACGCGCAGGATCTCTACTTCGAGGTCCCCGTCATCATGGTCACCGAGGACGCCGCCCAGCGGATCCTCGAGTCCAGCGACCAGACCCGCTCGCTGGGCGAGCTGCGCCAGATCGCCGACGTGGGCGAGACGCTCATCGACCTGCCCGGGTCCAGCGTCAGCCTCCGCGTCGATGTCGACCGCTCCCCACTGACCACCGACAACCTGGGCGCGGTCCTGCGCGGGCGGGGTGATCTGGCCGACGAGTACGTCGTCATCAGCGCCCACTACGACCACATCGGGCTCGGCCGCTGGGCCTCGCTCGCCCCCGAGCGGGCCGGGCAGGTCCACCCGGGCGCCAACGACAACGCCTCGGGCGTCGCGGGCCTGCTCCTTGCCGCGCAGCTTCTGACCGATCACTACGCGTCGCTCCCCGATGACGCCCAGGCCCGGTCCGTCCTTTTCCTGCCCTTCACCGCCGAGGAGTCCGGTCTCGACGGGTCAAAGCACTACGTCACCCGCCCCATCGTCCCCATCCCCGCCCACACCATCCTGCTCAACATGGAGATGATCGGGCGCATGCGCGACGGGCTCATGCACGTGCTGGGCACGGGCAGCGCCAAGGGGCTCGAGCCGCTGATCGACAAGCGCCTGGCCGAGTCGGGCCTGGGCGTTGAGCGCATCGCGGGTCTGGCGGGGGGCGCCTCCGACCACGCCTCGTTCGACGCCGTCGAGGTCCCCTACCTGACCTTCCACGCGGGCAACCACGACGAGTACCACACCCCCGACGACACGATCGACACCATCAACGTGCCCGGGGCCGTCCGCATCTCCGAGATGCTCACCGCCATCGCCATCGACATCGCGACCAACCCCAGGGGCCTGGACTTCTCCGACCCCGAGCCTCAGCCAGAGCGCCCCAGCCGCCCCCGCACGGGCCCCAAGGTCCGCACGGGCATCATCCCCTCGCCCACCTCCGACGAGGGCGTGCTCGTGCGCCGCGTATTCGACAGCACGTCCGCCGCCGACGCGGGCATCGAGGCCGACGACGTCATCCTCGAGTGGGACGGGACCAGAACCCCCAACGTCCAGGCCTGGATGCCCCTGCTGCTCAAGCACGAGCCGGGCGACGAGATCAGCGTCACCGTCAGGCGAGGCGACGAGACCATCGAGCTGATGATGATCCTCCGCGCGCCCTAGGCCTCACCCGAACCAGCGCAGGCGCCAGCCCCCGCGCTCGAACACGATGTCCATGAACGTCCACGCCAGTTCCCGGTGCAGCAGCTTGGGCGCCGACAGGCGGTACACCCCGCCCCCCTGGGGCTGCATGAACGTCCCGGGCGTGTACTCGCCCATCGGGATCGTGTTGAACAGCTTGCGGATCGCCCGCTCGTTGTTCTTGAGGTACTTGAAGCCCTCCAGCGGGTCCACGCCGCGCTGGGCGAACTCCTTCCTGGACATGTCGCTGAGCACCTGCTCGACGAACAGCTCGCCCTCGCCCTGGTCCAGCGTCGTGTAGATATGCGCCATGAGCTGGCGACCCGTGTGCGAGATCAGCGTGACCGACCCGTCCTCGTGCTCCACGCGCAGGCGGGCGTCCTCCTCGTCGATCACCGGCGCGGCCCCGGGCTTCCGGTCACGCTCCGTCGGGCGGATCCGCTCCCCCACCTCTGCGCCCGGGAGCGACCCGAGCATGGGCGACCCGCGCACCACGCGCCGCTGCTCGCACCCGCCCAGCAGGCAGGCGAGCACGCACGACGTCAACGCGAACATGGTCACGAACCGTCCCATCACACCCCGTTCCGCACGCCAGCCCATCCGGTTCACCCGCACGCGCACCCGGGCCTGGCGCACCCGCCCTCGCTGCACGCCTCGGGCTCGGGCCTGGGCCCCAGCAGCCGCTCCGCCTTCAGGTTCACAAACCGCAGGTGGTGCTCCAGGTGCCACGTGTCGAACGCGAGCATCTCGCGCACCGTCAGCGGGCCGAACTCCGGGTGCAGGCACGCCCGCTCCCAGAGCTCGCTGGCGATGATCGCCAGCGTGGACGCGGTCCACTGACGCATCGTGTACACCGCCGCGACGAACGCGCCCGTCGCGGGGCGGATCGCCTCGCCCCCCGCGAACGGTGCCCCCCCGCCGTAGATCCCCGAGTCCACGAACGCCGCCTCGTCCCACGTCGCCGGGACCGGGTTGTCCTCGCTCAGCGTCCGACGGATCCGCCACGTTTGCACCAGCTCGGTGTCCGCGACGTGCCCCAGCACCACGCGGATGGGCCACTTGCCCACGCCCGCGTCGTCCAGGAACGCCCGGTCGAGCAGCTCGTCCTCCATCTCGAAGACGCGCGGGTCGAGCAGCTCGATCCCGTCGCGGAAGCGCATCAGCAGCGCCTCGGGCGCCATGCCCAGCATCTCGTCCCGGTACGGGGCGTACATCGCCTGAATGTCTGCAACGCTCTGCGCCATGCGTCCTCCTTGGCTTCCCAACCATAGAGGCCCCCCCCGGGCTACGCTGCCTTCATGACCGACAACCCCGCCCAGCGCCAGCTCGCCCTCCGCGTCGTGACCATGCCCCGCGATACCAACCCCTACGGCACCATCTTCGGCGGCGTCATCCTCTCCTACATCGACCAGGCCGGCTTCGTCCAGGCCCTCTCCCACGGCGACTTCACCTGGGTCACCGCCTCCATCGAACGCGTCGATTTCAAGGCCCCCGTCAACCTGGGCGACATCGTCAACGTCTACACCCGCACCGTCCGCACCGGACGCACCAGCATCACCATCGAGGCCGAGGTCG
>JAJDDH010000361.1 GCA_029260415.1 Phycisphaerales bacterium
GTCGACATCGACCTCAAGCTCACCAACACCAGCGACGTCTCGGGCAACACCACGACCATCGTTGATCGCGGCATCGAGAACGGCAGTCTCGCTTCGCCGCAGATGTCGATGTTCGGCGTGGACCTGGTCAACCTCCCCGCGCCCGGGATCTGGTACGACCCGGTCGATTACCCCTGGTCACGCTTCTTTGAGGGCAAGTTCCGTTCACCCCTGCTCGAGGCCGAAGGCAGCTTCAATGAGAATCAGGGACGCGTCTCCAGCTCCCTGCGGCAGAAGTTCTTCGACGGCAAGATCCGCGTCACCGAGCTCATCCTCGCCTACTTCGGCGCCAACCCCATGAACATCAACTGGAGCCCCCCGGGCGGCTCCGACGGCTACAACGCCGACTTCGACGCCGGCATCATGCAGGCCGACATCGACGGCGACCTCTTCCTCCTCCAGGACCTCGACCTCGAGCTCCGCCCCTACGTCCGACTCGACTTCACAACCCACGGTGACCAGACCCCCCAGTCCGTCACCCTCAACTTCTTCGACAACCAGGGCGACCCGGTCTATCAGCGCATCACCACCGTCCGCATGCCCGACAACGGGCAGCTCGAGATCAAGCCCACCTTCGGCGTCAACGCGACACTCACCAACAGCAGCGGCCTCGAGATCAAGCTCACCGCAGGCTTCGACACCGCCCGTTTCCAGGCGTCACTCTCCGCCCTCGACGTGGACATCGTCGACGTGGACAAGTGCTTCGGCTGCGTCAACCGCAGCATCAGCTGGGAGGTCCGCACCGAGGACCTGCCCGTCCCCATCGTCATCGACGAGGACTTCGCCTTTCCCAACGAGTATCGCATGTCGCCCATGCAGGTGTTCGGCGACACCAACCTCCAGCCCCAGCTCATCGGCGCCAGCCGCGAGGTTGCCCGCGTGCTCCTCTACGACCAGCGCTCCCCGAGCCTCTCGGAGTTCAACAGCTTCGCCGCGGGCTCCACCCCCATGGTGCTCTATGGCTACAAGTTCTTCAGCGGCACGAACATCAAAGTGAAAATGAGCCACCAGGGGCGCACCGAGAACCTGGAACGCACCCGACTCAACGATCAGGCCCTGCTCGTGGACGTCCCCAACCGCTTCTTCCTCGTTCCGGGTGTCGCCCAGATCTGGATCACCAACGACAACGGAATCTCCGAGTCCATCGAGCTCCCCATCGAGTACCCCTTCCCCAACTTCCAGGGTGTCGAGGAGGCCTACTGGGCCAGCGACCCCCGCTGGACGCAGCAGCCCGTCACCCTCATCGACGGCGGCACCCCCGCCGGCAACGACTCGTTCATCACCCGGCGCGACTACTTCACCTACCTCGCCGACAACCTCTGGGGGCCCGACATCCTCCTGGACCTCAACAACACGACACAGCAGGCCTGGGAGTACTTCCCTGATTTCGCGGGCTGGGAGCGCCCGGGCGATCCCGCCAGCCCGCCCCCCTTCCCCGCGGTCGTGTTCGACGGCACGGCGCTGCCGCGCGAGATCGCCATAAGCAACGACGGCCAGCTCCGCGTCCGCGTCCCCGAGAGCCTCGTCGCCCAGGGCGGCTTCAGCACCATCGAGATCTGCAACCCGGGGCCCGGAGGCGGGCTGAGCAGGCCGCGTGTGATCGAGCTCCCCGCCCCCAAACCCGTTCTCTTCGAGGTCAGCCCTTCGGTCATCCCCCCGGGCTCACTCTCGCCCGACGATGACGGCAACGTCCGCATCTCCGTCACCGGCCCCAACTCCGTCCCGTACTTCAGCGGGTACGAGTCCCCCAAGTTCGGCAACTTCACCGCCGACTCCGTCCTCTGGATCGACAAGACCCCCTACCCCACCAAGTTCATCGGCTCGGGCGAGCTCGCCGCGACCGTCCCTGCCAATCTCTTCGATGCATTCGGGCGCAAGCTCGTCTGGGTCCGCACCCCCGACAACGGGACCGCCTACGAAGAAACCCTGCTCGACGGCCAGGGCGTTGAGGTCTATAGCGATCTCGTTCCTAGCGGCGGCGACTCGGTCCCCCTCACCATCGAGGTCCTCTGGCCCCAGCCTGTCGTTGACTTCGTCAGCCATCAGGAGATCGAGGCGGGCGTGCCCCCGATCGTCCCCGATCTCGTGGACGACCTGCCCCCCGAGGACAGCCACAACATCACCCTTCAGGGGCACTACTTCGCCGAGAACTGCCGTGTCTTCATCGACGGATCACAGATCCCCTCGACACGCGTGAGCGACCACATCATCCGGGCCACGCTGTCCGCGTCGGACGTCGCCATCCCGGGCGTCAGCCAGATCTGGGTCGGCAACCCACCCCCCAACCTCCGCACCAGCGATCCCTACGAGATCCTCATCACCCCGCCCGCGCCATGACCTCCGCCTCCCCGCGCTCCCGCCGGGCACACCCGACGGGGGCGATTCCCGCACACGCGATCCGAAAGGAACCCACATGCCGCTCGCACCCAACCCGCGCCTGATCGCCACACTGCTCGCGCTCATCACGAGTCTCGCCTGCACCCCGCACGCCTCGGCCCAGCTCGCCCTGGACCAGTACACCATCGCTGGCGGTGGGGGCGTCTCCTCCGGGGGCGAGTACGCCGTCGCCGGCTCGGTTGGGGACCCCAGCACGGGCGACCTCTCAGGCGGAGACTTCACCGTCTCGGGTGGCCTGCTCGACCCGCCCCCGCCCGACGAGACCTGCATCGCCGACCTCGCGCCTCCCGCGGGCGTGCTCGACTTCTCCGACATCATCGCGTTCCTCTCCGCGTTCGGCGCTATGGATCCCGCCGCCGACCTCGCCGATCCGCCAGGCCAGTTCGACTTCTCTGACGTGGTGGTCTTCCTGACCGCATTCGGCGCAGGGTGCCCGTAGCCCGGGCGTCTCGCTGCCCGCGCAACCCGGGGCGCGTCGATGCCGAGGCGTTCGCACGCAAGAGGGTGTGCATCGCGCCAGTCTTCGCAGGCCCTCCCGCCCAATCACACACACAACGACGGCCAGCCCAATGGGCTGGCCGCTCTCACGCGGCGTTCAGGCGCGCGATCAGGTTTCAATCCCACGCCGCTTGCGAGGTGTTTGTAATCAGGGGCAGTCATCTGTCCCTATCGCGTGCACCCGTCGAGCGTTCGGACGGGCCGTCATCGCGACAGCATGAGGCAATCCGGGGTGATTGGACAGGCCTCACCACCTCGAGTCGGCAGGCGTCGCGACCGGAGCCTTCTAGAGAGGGCACCCTTCCCCGAAGTATCGGAGAAAGGCGAGCACGTCTGAGATGTCGTGGAGACCGCGCGGCGAGGCGAAATCTGCGATGGGATCTCCCGCCGCGAACGCCGTAAGAAACGCGAGGACATCTCCGATGTTGAGCACATCATCCTCGAGCAGGTCGGCATGGCACGGCCCCTCCCACTCAACCGCGGCGGCAACGTTGAGCATGCCTGTTCCGAGGTCGTTGTGATCAACACCGGGGTTGAGGTCCTCGATGTCATCGCAGGTCTGGCGGAGAGCGCCGCGGAAGTCATCCCATCGCAGCACCGTTCCCTTCTCAAGAAGGAGGGCGGCGGTCCCGGCGACGAGCGGAGCTGCGAGGCTCGTTCCGTCCGCCTCGCCGTACGCGCTGCCAGGCAACGCCGGGCCGCACATGGCGGTGGGGATGCTGCTGACGAGCTCAACACCCGGAGCGCAGACGTTGACCTCATTATTCCGGTTGGAGAACCCCGCCAGCACACCGGAGTTGTTGGTTGCCGCCACACCAGCGACATCGTTGAGCCCCGCGGGGTACTCGATGTTCGCCCCGCCAGAGTTGCCCATCGACGATGTGACGATGATCCCCAGGTCGACGGCCTCCTTGACCGCGTCCTCGATGATCTCGACGTTGGCGAGCGATCCGAGGCTGAGGTTGATCACGTTGGCGCCCTGGTCGGTCGCGTAAAAGATCGCCTTGGCGACGCGGAAGGCCGTTGCCGTTCCCTCGTCATTCAGAACGCGGATCGGCAGGATCTGAGCGCCGGGGGCGACCATGAGCGCAAGCCCGGCGACGGCGGTTCCATGCCCGACAGTCTCGTCGCTGAGTCCGTCTAGGTCATCGTCCACACCGTTGCATTGGTCGCTGAAGTCCCCTGGTCCGTACGGGTCCGTCGGATCAGCCGGGTGTGATGTAAACTCGGCGCCCCCTGGCGCCAGCGAGCCCGCGAACACCGGATGGGTCGGGTCGAGCCCGCTGTCAATGACCGCGATCGTCACGCCGGCGCCGGTGACCGCCGCGTGCGCAGCCTCAAGCCCGAGCGCCTCACGCACGGGCTGGTTCTGGAAGGCGCCGGGCACGCTGAAGAGGAAGATGCTCTGCGTCCCGGGGCCGGCATCGCCCGATGTGAAGTTGAGCTCGGAGTGATCGATATCGGTGTCGCTCAGAAACAAGAGCTCAAAGTCATCCTCGGTCATCATCTGATTGAGCGCGACGAGGTAGGTCCCGCGAGACGGGATCGCGTCGAGCGTCGTGAACCCATACCGTGAAGTCACCGCGTTGATGTCAACGCCCGGGAAGAGCTCGAGAATGCCCTGGTCCGCGAGCGGTTCTTCGCCGTGTGAATCGGTGCCTGGCGCGACCTGCGTCGATATCGAAATCGCCGCGAGCGCGAGCTTAAACAACGAACGGCTGGTCAGATGACGTGGGGTCATGAAACGCATTATCCAGCTCCTACGGCGGTGAATCCAGACCAAAGTCCGGGATGAAGTTCATTCTCGATGGCTCTGAGCTGGGCGGTACGCAGGCCGTGGAAAACCCGTTCCGCAGGCGTCCCATTCTCGGGCGCCAGGCGGTACATATCGGTCATCAATGTCCTGGTTGTGCGGTCGTGCGAGGCCCACAGTGAGGCGATCACCCCACCCGCGCCCGCGGCGAGGAACGCGCGAACGAAGCCATAGCTTTCTTCACCGCGGTCGATCTCCGCTCGCCCCGTCTCGCACCCGGAGAGCACCACGACAGCACCGTTGAGCTGGAGCGCGAAGATCTCACGCGCTGTCACCCAGCGGTCCGCCATCTTCAGCGCGGCGCCCAGCGGGTTGCCCGGTGGGAACATCCCGTGTGACGCGATGTGAATCACCCCCGCACGCCCCATGGCGTCGATGACCTGATCCCCCCCTGCACTGTCATCGAGCAGAAGCTCGGCCCCCGGCAGCGCACCAGCCACCGCGGTCGCCTCCGCCC
>JAJDDH010000362.1 GCA_029260415.1 Phycisphaerales bacterium
GAGCAAGGCGGTGCGCACGGGCAAGGAGCGGGGCGACATCGGGCGGGCCGAGGAGAGCCTGGAGGCGCTGCGCGACCGGTACCGCAAGCTCGAGCTGGAGTTCGACGACGCGGTCGCGGAGATCGAGCGTGAGATGGACGTCGACGCGCTCACGATCGATTCGATCCGGGTGGCGCCGCGGAAGGGGGACATGAGCCCGGGCGAGCCCGTGCTGGTGTGGGCGCCGTTCCGCGTGGGGGGGGACGGACGGGCGGAGGCGGCGTTCGGGGGAAATCCCGCGTAATCACGGGGCGATGCGGGTGGTGACGCCCGCTCGGTGCTCTCGGCGGGGCGGACGGCGGAACCGGCGCTGGGCGGGTTCGTATCGGTCGGTGCGAGCCGCCCCGGGGGGCGGAGGACGGCGTTTGTGCCCGCGCAACGCGGGCACGCAGCGAACGGCGTCCGGGACCGGCACGGGACAGCCGTGCACACCAGGCCAGCGTATTGCACGACCCGGGCGCGGCCCGAGGTTCGTCGACGCCGGCGCGCGAAGGAGAACACAATGGTGCGAGACATGCGAGCGACCGCTGCGGCGGTGCTGACATCGATGGCGGGGACGGCGGCGCTGGCGGACGGGCCCCCGCAGTACCGGCTGGTGCTGCTGGGGCGCCCGGGCACGTCGGTCGAGGACCGCGCGACGACGATCAACCGCCTGGGCGATGTCGCGGGCCGGTCGGACGTGTTCATCGAGGGCGAGCAGGGCGGGGTTGGGGTGACGCGGACGCGTCCGGTGCTCTGGAGGCGGGACGCGCGTGAATCGCCCGAGGCGCTCTCGCTGGCGCCCAACGTCCATCAGTCGTGGGCGGTGGGGATCGACGACACGGCGCGGGTGTACTCGCACACGAACGAGAACACGGGCTCGCACTCGATGTTCGATGGGTAGCAGCACGACTTCTACCTCGAGCCGGGCGAGGCCCACCTTGGCGGGTTCCCGCGCGATGTGTCGGATGTGTCGGAGACGGGGCTGGTCGCCGGGACGGCGCTGCAGAACACGGTCCCCCCCGGGGCGCCGTGGGGGAACTACCAGCCCGCGACGCTGTGGAACCCGGACGGCAGTCGCCTGGTCCGGATCGGGACGCTCGGCGGGCGGAGCGCCCGCGCGTTCGGCGTGAACAACAGGGGCTGGGCGTGCGGCGCGAGCCAGGCGGGGGAGGCATTGAACGCGCCGTCGTTCCCGTTCCTTTACGTCGACGGCGAGCTCACCCGGGCGCCCGAGCCGCCGGGATCACCCAGCACGAGCGGGCAGGCGCTGGCGATCAACGACTCCGGGATCGTGGTGGGGCGGATGGGGTTCGGGAGCAACTCCAGGGCGGCGGTGTGGAACGCGCTGACGGGCGAGGCTCAGCTGCTGCCCATGTTCGCGGGCGACACGTCGCCCGTCGATCGGGCGAACGACGTCAATGACAACGGGCTGATCGTGGGGCAGAGCTCGACGAGCAACAACTTCGGCAAGGGCGTCGTCTGGCTCGACGGGCTCGTGTATGACATCGAGACGCTGATCGTGGAGAGTGACGCCGCGATGCTCAACACGGGGACAGGTCCCGAGCTGAGCGCGGTCAACGGGTACGACGAGGTCGCCGGGTACGCGCAGTTTGACGTCGAGGGCGTGCCGCTGTTCGAGAGCCGGTTCGCGTTCGTGCTGCTGCCCGTGTGCCCGGCGGACCTGAACGGGGACCGGGTGCTGAGCTTCGCCGACGTGGTGAAGTATGTCGATGAGTTCGCGTCAGGGCGTCAGCGGGCCGACGTGGACCGGGACGGGCTGCACGATTTCACGGACGTCATCGCGTTCCTGCAGCGGTTCGTGGCGGGGTGCCCCTGAACAGACTTATTTGTCCGTGTAGTAATCGATGTTGATCTGGACGTAGTTGTTCCACTCTTCGGGCAGGTCCTCGTCCTGGAAGATGGCCGGGACGGGGCACTCGTCGACGCCCAGGCCGCAGTCGATGCAGGTGTCCGGGTCGATGAAGAGCTGGGTCGCGGACTCGAAGTCGGGCTCGTCCTTGGTGGGGTGGATGCAGTCCACCGGGCAGGAATCGACGCAGCTGGTGTCTTTGGTGCCCAGGCAGGGTTCGGCGATGATGTGAGGCATGGGGTCGCTCCGAGATGCCGCCCGAACACTCTGGGCGGGGAGGCACTCTATCACCCGCGAGGGGGCGGGGTCTGGATCGGCGCCCGGGGGCGTGGTGGGGGGAAGCGCCGGGCCCGGGGCCCCGAGTCAGGCGGCCCGGGCGGGGTGGTGCTGAGCCTGGGCGGGCGGGCAGAGTGTTTCGATGGCGGACCGGAGGCGGTCTCGCGTGGTGGGCAGCGCCAGCGACGCGTGCGCTCGCCCCTGGAGGTGGTTCTCCTGGATGAGCAGGTTCCCGGCGGGGGAGAGCATGAGCAGGGGCAGGGGCCCGACGCCGGTCTCGCGTTCGAGGTCCAGGAGCATGCGGGTGAGCGGGGCGCGCTCGTCGGGGGTGCGGACGCGGACGACCGCGAGCGTGGGCGGGTCCTCGGGGCTGAGCCCGTCGGGGGACAGGACCAGTCGCAGCGCGTCGCTGGGCGAGACCGAGACGTAGAGCAGCGGCGGGAGCGAGGCGGAGAAGCGCGTGGTCGTGGGCGATAACTCGGAGCCCGAGAGCATCGCGATCTTGAGGTCGTCGGTCATCTCGGGGA
>JAJDDH010000363.1 GCA_029260415.1 Phycisphaerales bacterium
GCCTCCATCCCCGCCGCGACGCTCGCCTCCCGGATGATCTTCCACACCGGCACGCACACGGGCCAGATCCTTGATCTTCGACGCGCCCTGGGCCTGCCCCGCGTCATCGCCTGACCCCCAGCGCCCGACCGCCCCAGCTACCATCGCAACCGACGGAGGAACACGATGGACCGACTCCGCAACAAGCACGCGCTCGTCACCGGCGCCGCCCAGGGCATCGGGCTCGCCATCGCCCGCGCCTTCATCGACCAGGGCGCGACCGTCCTGCTCACCGACATCAACGACGATCTCGGGCGCCAGCAGTCCAGCCAGCTCGGTCCCCGCGCCGCCTACCTGCGCCTCGACGTCTCCAGCGAGCACGACTGGCTGCGCGTCGTCAATGACCTCGACCGCCTGGACATCCTCGTCAACAACGCCGGCATCACCGGCTTCGACCGCGGGCCCGAGGCGCACGACCCCGAGCACGCCTCACTCGAGAGCTGGGACCGCGTCCACGCGACGAACCTCCGCGGCGTCTTCCTCGGCTGCCGCCAGGCCCTCCGCGCCATGCGCCCACGCGCCGCCGGATCGATCATCAACGTCGCCTCCCGCTCGGGCATCGTGGGCGTCCCCCGCGCCGCGGCGTACGCCTCGAGCAAGGCCGCCGTCCGCAACCACACCAGATCCGTCGCCCTCTACGCCGCCGAGGAACGCCTCAACATCCGCTGCAACGCCATCCTCCCCGCCGCCGTCCGCACGCCCATGTGGGACCCCATGCTCGCAGGCCCGGACCCGGACGCCGCCATCGAGGCCATCACCCGCGACATCCCCCTCCGCCGCTTTGGAAGCCCCGAGGAGGTCGCATCCCTGGCGGTCTATCTCGCCTCCGACGAATCGAGCTACTGCACGGGCGCAGACTTCACCCTCGACGGCGGCATGCTCGCCGGGGCCGGTTCCCCGCCCCCGCCCGCCGACTAGGCCAGCCCTGGACTCGGAACGCTCGTTCTGAAACAATGCGCCCGCCCGAAGCGTTCACCCGTCAGACCCCCATGGCACGACCCAAATCCTTCATCCCCGACGAAGCGCTCCAGAAGGCCATGCGTGTCTTCTGGGACAAGGGATACGAGGGCGCCTCCATCCAGGACCTGACCGAGGCCATGGGCATCAACCGCTTCAGCCTCTACGACACCTTCGGCGACAAGCACGCGCTCTACCTCCAGACGCTGGACATGTACGCCAACTGCGTCGTCAGGTCCTTCACCAAGGGTCTGTTCGAGCAGGCCGAGAAGGTCGGCCCGCTGAGCGCCATCGAGGCCAGCCTCCTGGGCATGGTGGACCGCGCCCACGAGCCCGCCGACGTCTGCGGCTGCCTCTACCAGCGCGCCGTCACCGAGATGGCCAGCGCCGACCCCGAGGTCCGCAAACGCTTCGAACGCTCACAGCAGACGCTCCACGAGATCTACGCAACGCTGCTCAAGGACGCCCGCGACGCGGGCGAGCTGGCCGAGGGCGTCAAGATCCCCGACGCCGCATGGTCGATCATCCTGCTGCAGATGGGCATCGTCTCGCTCGACGCCGCCCCGCCCCCCAAGAAGGCCGGCCGGGCCGCGGTTCGGGCGTTGGTTGCCACGCTGCGAAGCTGACGCAAGCCCAGTGCCCGCAGCGGTTTCCGAGCGATCCTGGCGTTTAACAGAACGATCGGTTGGAAAATCGGGCGCTGAAACGGAACAATCAGTCAGAAACCGGCGTTCCGATCACCGAACCAGACCCCGCACCACACACGGAGACCACCGCATGTCCAACCAGAACCTCTCAGGCAAGGTCGCGATCATCACAGGCGCCAGCTCGGGCATCGGCGCCGCCAGCGCCGTTGCACTCGCCAATGCAGGCGCCTCCGTCGTCCTCGCCGCACGCAGCATCGACAAGGGCGAGGCCGTCGCCGAGAAGATCCGCGCTGCCGGCGCCAAAGCCGTCTTCGTCCAGACCGACGTCACCAAGGACGACCAGCTCGCAGCCCTCGTCAGCGCCGCCCAGTCCGAGTTCGGAGGCCTCGACATCGCCTTCAACAACGCCGGCACGGAAGGAGCCCCGGGCCCGATCCTCGATGTGGACCCGTCCAACTACGACACCGTCTTCGACACCAACGTCCGCTCGATCTGGAACGCCGTGCGCCACCAGATCCCCGCCCTCAAGGCCCGCGGTGGGGGGGTCATCATCAACACCTCCTCCATCCTGGGCCTCCGCGGCGTCGCCAACTTTTCCACCTACGTCGCCTCCAAGTTCGCTGTCGAGGGCCTCACCCGCTCGCTCGCGCTCGAACTCGCCGGTGACAACATCCGCGTCAACACCGTCGCCCCCGGGCCCATCCTCACCCCCATGCTCGAGCGCGCTTCGGGAGGCGACACCGACGCATTCAACCCCATCATCCCCATGAACCGACCGGGGACCGCCGAGGAGATCGCCGACGCCGTCGTCTTCCTCGCCTCCGACGCCTCCAGCTACATCACCGGGCACGCCCTGCCCGTGGGCGGCGGCGCGACCGCCGGCTTCGTCACAGGCTAAAGCCTGTCCAGCACCGGACCCATACACCCGCCGGCGCTCCCGACCCGGGGCGCCGCGGTTTCATGAAGGACTCGCGAGAATATCCGCTCGCTCCAAGTCCTGTGCAGGCAGCGGGTTGGCGAAGATGAGCCAATGTGAGCGCATTCTCATCCAGAACTCACGCAGGCCTCAGGCGCCGCCCGCACCATCCCACAGTCATGGTGAACGACTCACATCCACGCCCGCGTCCCCGCTCGGAGCAGCGGTGGGTAGGCCAGCGGGCGCGTGCCGTGGGTGTGGGTCCACCGTCAGTGGGAGGACGGAGCATGCGGGAGGCGCTGCAGAGCCTCTCTGAGTCCGGAGTGAGCGGCCGCCAAGCCGGCGTGACCACAACCACAATCCCTGTGAAGTACCGACGTCCATCTCGGGGTCCGCTCACCCCCGCTCCGTCCGAACTCCTCTCCCGCGCCCACACCCGACCCGGTGTGAGCGCGCCTTGCAGGCCGGAGCAGGTCCGCCACCGCGCCGCCTGACCCGCGCCACCACCGCTTGGACTCCCCCGGGCGCCCGGCTTGTTCGATCGGGCGCCCACTCCATGCGCCCGCCTCCCTCCCCGTCACGCGCCACGCTTCACCACCGGACGAGCTCGATGTCCGTCGCCACCCCGCCCCCGATCTCCGGGATCGCCAGCGTCGCCCGGCTCGCCGCCTCGATCACGCGCACCCGCCCGTCGAGCGTCGGCATGAACAGCCGCCCCGTCGCCCCGTCGTACTCGAGTATCTCGACATACCCGAACAGCTCGTTGTGGATCTGCTCGCTCATGTACGGGGCCACGCTGTACGCCGCCAGGTGCGCCGAGGCGATGATGTCCGTATGGAAGATCAAGATCCCCGACGTCGTGGTGAGCGGCCAGATCGCGCTGATGTTCGCCGCGTCCATCTCGCTGAACACCAGCCCCAGCGACGTCAGCGACTCGAGATCCACCTCGTCCATCCCCCCGGGCGGCCAGACCGTATACGGATCGGCGCCCGACGAGCTGATGTACAGCCGCCGCTCGTCATCCAGGATCCGCATCTTCAGCCTCGGGTGAGGCCCCCCCAGCTCGATCGCCTGCCCGCCAGGACGCTGCTCGTCCGCGTCGATCAGCGTGCCCGTCTCGATGTCGATCACCGCCAGCGCCCCACGCTCGTTGAACATCCAGGGGGTCTTGTCGTCGAGGCGACGCAACTGAACAAACAGCCGCCCATTGTCCACGATCATCATCCCCGGGTCCGGCTTCCCGTCGGGCTCATCCAGATCAGCCAGGTCAACAACCGACCGCGTGAGCCCCCCGCCCAGCGAGAGTCGAACCACGCGCCCGTCCGCGGCCGTCGACACAAACATCTCCCCGTTCCCGATC
>JAJDDH010000364.1 GCA_029260415.1 Phycisphaerales bacterium
GGGCGAGCCCAAGGCGCAGGACGCCTCGGACACCATCGTCCGCCTGATGCGTCGCGACCCCGACATCAAGCGCGCCCTCACCCGCGCCCAGCGCCTGCGACGCCAGCGGATGCACAGCTACATCCGCGGCAACCGTGTCTGGCACGCCCGCGAGCGCTGCTCGAACATCGCCAAGGTCCAGACCGGCGCGACCTGGCAGATGCCCTACACCGTGGACATCGCCCCCGACCTCAACGCGGTCGGCGCGTACGTCAACGTCGAGAAGGCCTGACCCGGGCGCCGGGCGCTTCGCCCAGGAGTTGCAGACATGACCACCCGATCCGTGAGGTCGCGCCCGATGTGGGTCGCGATGGGTTCGCTGTGCGCGCTGTCACTCGCCGCGACGACCACCGGTTGCGAGCGGGCGACCCCGCCCTCACAACCGAATGCGACCGAGACCGAGCCGGTCTCCGAGGACAGCGCCAGCACCCGCTCGTACACCGTCAGGGGCCAGGTCGTGCTCGTGCCCGATCCCGTGAACCCCGCGACCGAGCTGCAGATCCATCACGAGCACATCCCCGACTTCCACGGCTGGGACGGCGCGCTGCACATCAACAGCGACGGCGTGCCCGGCATGAAGTCCATGACGATGCCGTTTCCCCTGGACGACCCCTCCGTCGTCGAGGGCATCAACGCGGGCGACAAGGTTGAGTTCACGTTCATCGTCGACACCGATGCGCGCCGGTTCTGGGTCAGCTCGATGACGAAACTCGACGACGACGCGGCGCTCGACTACGCGAACAAATCGCCGCCCGTCGAGCCTGATGACGCGCCCTGACGCGCCGAACCCGCACACCCCAAAAATAAACCCGGCACTCAGCCACAGGCCGAGCGCCGAGTCTCGTGGGGGTCGTTGTTGGTGGGTCGGCAGGGATCGATTCGTGTGATCGCCGCGTCTCACCATGGGATACGGGTCGGCCCGGCGTCGGTTTCAGGTGAGTCCAAAAACATCGCATTCGTTCACGCCCCACCGCAGGACCCCCGGGGGAGCATCCAGGCCTGCTCAGGACGCGCCCCGCTCTGACGCGCCCGCAAGGCCCAGGCGGTCCATCACGAGCCGCAGATCCGCCCACACCTTCGCCCGGTTCTCGGGCGTGTACGAGCGGAGCAGGAACGCGGGGTGGTACGTGGGCATGACCGAGGTCCGGGAGGCCTGCTCGGGCTCCTGGGCCTCGCCCCCCCCGCCCGGGGGGTACGACGCCCAGCGACCCCGCATCTGACGCATCGAAGAGGAGGTCTCGAGCAGCAGGCGCGACGCGGGCAGGCCCAGCGTGACGATCGCCTCGGGCGCCACGATCCGGATCTGCTCACGCAGGTACGGGGCGCAGCGCCGGGCCTCCTCGATCGTGGGCGTCTGGTTGTTGGGCGGGCGGGTCTTGAGCACGTTGCAGATGTAGACCGTCTCGCGTGAGAGCCCCATCGCGATGATCATCTTCTCGAGCAGCTGCCCGGCCCGCCCCACAAACGGGCGCCCGGTCCGGTCCTCATCAGCGCCTGGCGCTTCCCCGATGAACATCAGCCGGGCCTGCGGGTCGCCCTCGCCGAACACGATCTTCGTGTGGTCGGTCACGAAGTGCTGGTGCGGGGCGTCACGATCGTACCGGGCCCGAAGCGCATCGAGCTGACGCTGGGCCTCCTCGGGTGTGTCCGGATCCGTGTCGGCGACCCGGATCACTTCAACGCCCTCCCCCAACGCGGGCGCGGCTGAAGCGGGCGGCGCCGGCTCGGTGGCGCTCGGGTCCGGAGCCCGATCGGGCGCTTCCACCCGCACGGGGCGCTCGGGCGCGACACGCCTGACGCCTTCGACAAGCGAGCCCTCGCCCGAGTACACCGGGACGAAGTCCACACCCAGCAGGGCGGACGTCCGCGCGTGCTGCGCGATCAGCCGCGCCTGGCGGGTTGGTTCATGGGCGGTCGTTGGTCCTGACGCGGGCATCAGTCGTCGCTGGGCGGGTCGGTCACGTCGTCGAGCGCGTCGTTCACCTTTTCAGCGCCCTCGTCGAGCAGGTCACCGGCGTCGTCCGCCAACGCCTCGCCCTGCTCCTGCGCGTTGCGCAGCGCCTCGTCGATGGCGGCCTGGTCCAGATCCACCGGGACCTCGCCGTCGCGCTCGCGCGACGACTCACCCACGGGCGTATCGGAGCGTTCGATCTTGGGACGCGCCTCGAGCAGCGTCGGCAGGATGGCGCCGCAGACACCCCCGATGACCAGCCCCAGCACCAGCCCGGGCAGGAAGGCTCTGGCGAATGCTCCGCCCTGGTCTCCGGATGTCTCGCTCATCGCTGTCTCCCGCGTGCTCGCCGTCGAGCGTGATGACCCCTGCCGTGGCGCCCGCGCCCCACACGCCCAAGAGCGTAGCACACCGCCCGCCCCCAAGGGCCCCGTGCCCGGGCCCGAACCCCGGTCCTAACGCCCCAGGCGACGGGTCCGCCGCACCCAGCGGGCGTACGCCAGCATGGCCTCGAGCGTTCTCCCAGTCGATGTGGGTGGCGCATCACCGAACGCGGTGCTCCGTCGCCATCGCCAGTATGGGCTCGACGTCCGGAACCCGGAGCGGGCGAGCATCATCAGCACGCAGCACAGGCCAAGCGCCGCGTCCAGCGTGTCTCGGATCAGGGCCATGCGAGAGCCTACGCGCCGTGCTCGCTCGAGTGCTTCCCGGCCGCCGCGAACCACGCGACCGTCTCCTCCACGCCCTGCGCCAGCGACGCGATCGGGCGATACCCGAGCAGCTCGCGGGCGCGCGTCAGATCCGCCTGCGAGTGGCGGACGTCTCCCGCGCGCGCACCCTTGTGCTCGGGCGAGACGCCCGAGACCCCCAGGCAGTCGGCGATCCGCGTCAGCAGCTCGTTGATTGTGACCCGGTCCCCAGCGCCCACGTTGACCACCTCGCCCCGCGGCTCACGCGGGGACGCGCCCGCGAGCAGGTTGGCCGCCACGGCGTTGGAGACGTACGTGAAGTCGCGGGACTGCTCGCCGTCACCATAGATCACGGGCGTCTGCCCGACGCTCAGGCGTCGGATAAACGCCGCGACCACCGCGGCGTACGCCGAGTCCGCAGGCTGGCGCGGACCGAAGATGTTGAAGTACCGCAGGCTCATCGTCTGGAGCCCGTAGCTCTCGCTCCAGGACCGGCACAGCCCCTCGCCCGCGAGCTTCGCGGCCGCGTAGGGCGACGCGGGCTGGGGCGCGTCGGTCTCGCCCTTGGGCAGCTTGGAGGTGTCGCCGTAGGCCGAGCTCGACGCGGAGTAGACCACGCGCCGCGCCCCGAGCGATCGGGCGGCCTCAAGCACCCGCAGCGTGCCCGTCGCGTTGACGTCCCACGTCCGCTCGGGCTCCTCGATCGACCTGGGAACAGAGCCCAGCGCTCCGAGATGGAACACCACGTCGCACCCGTCGATCGCCTCGCGCAGCGCCCGGTCCTCAAGGATGGACCCGTGGACAAACCGGAGGCGTTTGGGCTCGAGCTCGATCAGCTCCGAGAGGTGCTCGAGGGTGGAGTTGGACAGATCGTCGATCACCCGGACGCTGGCGCCCAGGGCGAGCAGCGCATCGACCAGGTGCCCGCCAATAAAGCCGGCGCCACCGGTCACGCACACACGCTGCGCATCGAAGGCGCCGCGCACACGCCCCACGAGTTCGGACGGTAAGCGAATCACGCGGCAAGCTTAGCGGATCCCGCTCGCCCGGTCACGCCTGGCGCCGTGAGACAAAGAGGGCCCGGGCACGCTCGCCCGGGCCCCACACAGGGAATCAGCATGTCAGACCGCCCGATCGCTCGGAACGATCAGGGGCAGCCGGCGCCGAACGCGCCGAGGAAAGCGACCACATCCGAGAAGTCGAACGTGCCGAACGGGACCGCCAGGTCCGCGTCCGCGTTCATCGAGCCGAACGCGCTCAGGAACGCGACCACATCTGAGAAGTCGAGCACGTCGAACGGCTCGGCCAGGTCCGCATCGTTGCAGCCCTTCATGGGCAGGGCCAGGACCGAGACCGTCAGCTGGTAGCCCTGGATGTTGTTTGTCGCGTCGCCCTGCACGCGCACCAGGTACGTGCCCGGATCGAGGATGTCCACGCTGATGAACTCTGTGCCGCCCGCGGGCGACGAGTCCGACGACGCGACCAGCGTCACAAAGTTGTCCTCGAGGACCGCCAGCGACAGGTCGTGGATCGAGTCCGCGTCGAACACCGACCCGTTGTTGCACGCCTGGGTCTGCGTGCCCGAGAGGTAGCTCCCGCCCGTGGGCGAGATGTTGACGAACAGCGTCGAGGGGGCGGCAATATCCACCTCGTAGAAGTCCAGGTCGGAGCTGTCATCGATCGAGACCTGCCCGATCGTCTCACCCGGGAAGCCCACGGCGCCCAGGTCAATGACATCACCGATCGTCTCGAGCGCATCACCGTAGTGGCGCTGCCCGTTGAGGATGTCGTCGGTCTGCGGGCCATCGAAGAGCGTCGTCGCCGACGGCTCCATGAGCTTTGTCGAGTTCTGCGGGCAGACGTGCAGCATGCCCAGCCCGTGCCCGTGCTCGTGGGCAGCGACGTTCCGCAGGCGGCGGGAGTTGTTGCCCAGAATGTTGAAGAAGCTGTCGCCCGCGTCGAAGACCATGTCCCCGTCGTTGGGGAAATCGTTGAACGCGAGGATGTTGAAGTTGCCGTCGATCGGGACCGCGCCGATGCGCACGTCGCCCCGCACGCCCAGCACGCCCGCGTTGGATCCCGTGCTGAACGGGACGCCGTCGTCGTTGGTCTCGAACAGGTAGGTGACCCCGGTCAGCTCCTCCCAGCGATCAAAGACCTGATCGAAGAGCGGCTGCCAGGTCCCGGGGGCGCCGTAGATCCCGTTGAGCCACGAGAAGAGCTGGCTGGTCGAGGCCGAGCCGCTCAGCTGCGTGCCGTCGGGGACGTAGCTGTACGTAATGGTGATGGGGTTGCCCTGCCCGCCGCTGCCCGGGCCGTCGGTCGCGGTGTTGTTCCAGCGTGTGGTCTGCTGGAACCGGCTGGACGTGTTGTACAGCAGCTCGCTGATCTCCCACACCAGTTTCGGGTCGGTGCCCGGCGCGAAGCACGCGGCCATCGGGGCCTCGCCCTGCTCGACCCGCTCGACCATCCGCAGCATCACCCGCCGGTGCACGTCGCGGAGCCCGTCGAACCGCTCGCGGGTCATCAGGTGCGAGACCTTCGCGTACCGCTCGTCCGTCGCCTCGAAGGGCTCGTCCAGGGTCTCAAGACGCTCCGCCTCTTGCTCAACGTAGCCCGCCGCCAGCAGCGCTTGCTGCTCCACCGGGAGCATCGAGAACATCGCGATCTCGATCGCGCTCGTCGCCTGCCCCGCGCCGGCGCTCGGCGCCACGGGCGGGGTCAACGGCTCGGCCGCGCTGGCCACGGAAACAAGGAGCGACGCGCTGATCGCCAGCGCCCCTCCGAAAGTCATTCGACTGACGTCATGATTCATCGTGAGATCCTCTCGTTGCTGATACCGACGCCCGAGGCACGGGCTGTCCCACCCACATACGCGTCGAACACCGCTCTCGATGCGACAAAACGATCAACTCGGGGCGTTCCAACGAGACTACACGTCCGCCCCATGCTCGCCAGCGCGCTTCCCCGGGAATCGGGCGACTGGCCCGGAATCACGGGCCCGGGCGTCTCCGCCCGGGCCCGATATCTGCTCACTCGGGCGAGGGCGCCCGCTTACGGGCAGCCGCCGCCGAACGCCCCGAGGAACGCCACGACATCGGAGAAGTCGAACGTCCCGAACGGGGCCGCGAGGTCCGCCGCGGGATCCATCGCGCCGAACGCGCCGAGGAACGCCACAACGTCGGAGAAGTCGAGCACGTCGAACGGCTCGGCCAGGTCCGCCTCGTTGCAGCCCTCGTTGACCGGGTCCATGCAGGTCAGCCCGCCGACGCTGATCGCGTCGACCGCGGCCTCGATCACAGAACCCGTGCCCGCGTCCTCGGCGATGAACCGGACGCGCACCTGCGAGGTGGGCGTCACAAAGTCACCGATGTTCAGCTCAACCTCAACCCAGCCGCCGGACGAGCCAGCGCCCGTCGGCCCAACGACCTCGAGGTTGGACCAGTTGGCGCCGTTGTTGTTGGAGATCTGAACCGTGAACACATCGGCTCCGGGCGCGCCACCCGTGCCCGAGCCGGTGTTGTCGTACCAGCGGGCGTAGGAGATGGTCGCGCCGGGGTTGCCCGAGACATCGAACGCGGGAGAGGTGAGGATGGTGTTCCCGCCGTCCACGTCGGTGTTGGAGCCAGCGGCGCCGTTGCCGGTCACGTAGCACTGGCCCGAACCGTCGAAGTCGGACGGGGCGTCACCGCGCGAGCCATCGCCCCCGGGCACGCCGCGCTCCCACTCGCCCTCGCCGGCGCCGTTGGCGTCGCCAGAGACCGACCAGCCCATGTTGGACTCGAAGTTATCGCTGAAGACGACGGCCAGGTCGCCCACGAGCGTGGTGAACGGGTCCGCCGCGCCGTCGGAGGGCAGGCTGAGGGTGCCGGACATATCGCCCGTCGCCTGGAAGAAGAACTCGGGGCTCGATCCGCACAGCGACGCGGGAAGCGTCGCGGTGTAGTTCATCCCGCCGGCGGGCGCCAGCGCGATGGTCTGGTACGAGCCGCCGTCATCCCGGTAACGGAGCACCTCGGAGCCCGGCGTGACGACCTCGTCGCGCGGGTCGATCGCGATGGTCAGCTGCGAGGTCACGCCCGGGTCCACCGACGCCGGTATCGGCGTCACCAGGGTGATGCCCAGGGGCAGGAAGGGCAGCTCATCGACCGTCGCGCTCAGGTTGTAGAGCTGAACCGTGTTGGACGAGTCGCCGCTCACGCGGGCGAAGTACGTGCCCGCGTTCTCGGCCACGACGCTGAGCAGCTCGCTCCCGCCGTCGCCCGCGTTGTCGGCGAACCCGAGCAGCGTGGAGCCATCCGTGTCGAAGATCGCCACGCTCAGGTCGTGCTGGATCAGCGAGTTGAAGGTCGAACCGGTGTTGCACGCCTGCGTCTGCGGGCCCTGGGTGTAGGTCTCGCCCGTGGGGGTGGCGCCGACGATGATCTCCGACGGCTCGGGGACAACGATGCTGAACCAGTCATCATCGTTGTTGTCGTCGATGGAGATGTCGCTGATGATGACGCCCGGGAACCCGACGCTGCCCAGCGGGGTCGCGTCGCCGGCCGAGTCGTTGCCGTCGGTCTCGAGCGGGTCGCCGTAGTGACGCTGGGCGTTGAGGATGTCGTCGTGCTGCGGGCCGTCGTAGGCGACGGAGATGAACGGCTCCATCAGCTTGGTCTGGTTGGCGGGGCAGACGTGGAGCATGCCCTTGCCGTGCCCGTGCTCGTGCGCGATGATGTTGCGCAGGCGGAGCGAGCTGGAGCCCGTGTTGTTGTAGAAGCTGTCGAACGCGTCGAGCACCATGTCGCCGTCGTTGGGGAAGTTGTTGTACGCGAGGATGCCCGAGTTCCCGTCGATGCTGATCGCGGCGATCCGCAGGTCGGCCCGCACGCCCGAGACGCCCCCGGCGCCGTTGAGGTTCGACCCGTCGTCGTTGGGCTCGAACACGTAGGTGTTGCCCGAGAGCTCCTCCCAGCGGTCAAAGACCTGGTCGAAGACAGCCTGCCACGCGCCCGGGCTGCCGTACACGCCGTTGAGCCAGGCGAAGAGCTGGCTGTTGCCCGAGACGCCGCCGATCAGGTCGGGCACGAACGTGCCGTCGGGCACGTAGCCGTACGTCAGGATGGTCGGGTCGCCCTGCCCGAGCCCGCCGCCCGAGAGCGCGGTGCTGGTCCAGCGTGCGGTCTGCTGGAAGCGGCTCGCCTGGTTGTAGAGCAGCTCGCTGAGCGCCATCGCGACCTCGGGATCAGTCCCCGGCGAGAAACACGCCGCCACGGGCGTGTCCCCATGCTCGGCCCGCTCGGCCAGCGTCACCATCACCCGCCGGTACAGCGGGCGGATCGAATCGAACTTCTCACGGCTGATCACGTGCGACACCTTCGCGTACCGCTCGTCGGTCGCCTCGAACGGCGCGTCGCCGAACTCCTCGCCCAGACGCTGCGCCTCGGCCCGCGCCAGCCCCGCCGCGATCCGCGCCTGCTCGTCGGCAGGCATCATCGAGAACAGCGACGACTCCACCCCGAGACGCAGCCGCTCGGCCAGCTCGCACTCGTGCGGCACAACCGGCGTCAGCGGCTCGGCCGCGATGCCCGTGGACACTGCAAGCCCCGCGATTGCCGCGAGTCCCCAGCCAAAAACAGCCCGATCAGTCGAATGATTCACGCGTAGCCCTCTCTCTGTACTGGTCCCTGCAGCGATCCGCTCCGGCGACAACAACACACGCCCATGGAGCGCTTCACACTGCACTTATCAATCTCTGCCCGGAGAACCCAGACCCGTGACGCCAACGAGGGCGCCGTAGATACTGGTCTGTTCTACTCCAGAGCCCACCCGGTTCCCCGGAACCACCCGAAAGGAAGCCTGCAAATCAGGTGATTCCTCCCGATTCATCGGGATTCTCGGTCCACAGCAGGACCAAACCGATCCCGAACCCGCTTCGAAGGACTGATCGGGTTCAAACCCGCCGGATCAGGGGCACCCGCCCCCGAACGCCGCCAGGAACGCGATCACGTCGCTGAAATCAAACGTCCCGATCGGGTCGGCCAGATCCGCCGCCGGGTCCATCGCGCCGAAGGCGCCCAGAAACGCGATCACGTCGGAGAAATCCAGCACCCCGATGGGCGCCGCCAGGTCCGCGTCTCCCGCGGGGTTGGACGCCCCCGTCGTGGGCGCAAAGAACCCGAAGCACGCGGACCCGTCGGGCGTGCGTCCTGCGGAAACGTCCGCCGACTGCGCGCCGAAAGTCACACTGTCGATCTCCGCGAGCTGGTTGGACGCCCGATCAAAGAGACCCACCGCCTCACCCCCCGACGAGAGCTTGAACGACGCGTGCAGCGGACCCTGCGCCCCCTCGTCGTCCGCCCAGATGACGACGTACCCCTTCGGGGCGATCGTCACGCCCGCCGGGATCTCCCACTTGGTCCGGTCCGCCAGGTCGTCGGTCAGGAACCGACCGCCCAGGTCGATCTCGACGTCCTCATCGTTGTACAGCTCGATGAAGTCGTCGGCGTCACCGAACTCATCAAGGGCGGCGCCGTCGTTGCTCGCCAGCCACTCGTTGACAAACACCCGCGGCGTCGGATCGGGCTCGGTGAAGCACGCGTCGTCGGGATTGTTGGGCGCCGCGGGCGTCACGGCGCAGAACACCTCGAGCATGTCCGA
>JAJDDH010000365.1 GCA_029260415.1 Phycisphaerales bacterium
CGTCAGCATGAGCAGCTGTGACTCGGCTTCCGCGAAATCGTACAGGCAGGAGCAGACCTCCTTGCTGCTATTGCCGACAACGATGCCCGCGACAAACGCGGCAATGAACCCGTTGCCGCCGATCAGGCCGGCGCCAACGAACGCGATGATCGCGAGCGTTATGCCCGCGAGTTCCTGGAAGGAGTGCTCCATCCAGCCGTGACGGACGGCGAGCATCATGAGCCAGGCGCCGATTCCGCCGATGACAATCCCGGCCAGAGGACCCATGGTCACCTGCGTTGCGGCAAACCTGGCGCACTCAATGCCGGTCATCTCCGTCGCTTGCGCACCCTGCCCGATACTCGCCAAAGACGCGAACACCAGCACGAGCGGAACCGCGATGCCGTCGTTGAGCCCGCTCTCGACGCTCAGACTCTGGCGGATCCGGTTGGGAACCTTCTTGCTGGTCACGACCGCTTGGCCCAGAGCCGCGTCGGTCGGGGCGAGCATGGTTGCCAGCAACGCCAGCTCCCAGATGCCCAGTTCGCCGAAGAACGGGGCCGCGATCATCGCGCCGAGCAGAATCGTCAGCGGCATGCCGATCCCGAGAAGACGCACGGGCATTGCCGCGCCCTTGAGCAGCGATCGGAGCTGGATCTGGGCGGCGTCGGTGAACAGAACCACGACGAGTGTGACCTCGCCGAGGATGTGGATTGAGCCCTTGAACACCTCCGTATCGCCGAAGAGGTGGCCGATTCCCAGCGCCTCGCACACCCCCGGCGCCAGCAACAGCCCGAATCCAACAAACGCGAGCGGCCCGGTGACGACTGTTCTCAAGAAGACCCTGGACCCGAGGCCGAAAATGAAAACCAGCAGTGCGAGCACGAACAGGTGGGTTGTTTCAATCACCGCCCTGCTCCCGGCCTTCGCCCGTTTCGTCGTGAGCCCGGCCCCGGCGCGAGTCTTGCCGCTGATCCGATCGTCCGGCTCGGCCCGGATCTTGTCAGTTTGGTATTTGCCCCGGCATCGAAGCAACGTGGTAAGTTCACGGGTCTTAATCTCCGCAGATCCGGCGAGCGCCCAAGCAATCACCCCGCACAACGACTCGTCGCTGACCTTGCTCTGGGCGACGGAGTACAGGTCGACCAGCCCGACACCCCGCACAAGGAGTCATGTCGCGTCAGCCCTTTCCTCGATACCGATGAGCGAGAGTATCAGGGTGCCGCTGCCCGCGACAATCCCAAGATTGCCGAGCCGCATCAGCGTGCCGACAACTCTCCTTGCTACCAGCTGCGAGGCGATCTGCCCGGACCCAGACGTTGTGAACCCGGCGCCGGTCAGCTCTGAATGCCCGATGGCGAACCCCAGACCGCGAGCGTCCTCGACCCAGAACAGCGGCCCGGCGCGTCTGACAGAGGATGGCGCCTGCTGCTCGGGTCCGTCGAGCCGCATCACGCGGATGAGAGCCAGGGGGAAGTTCTTGCGGGCGAGCAAGGCCGCCAGCTCGAGCCCCCACGCCGCCGGGGCGATGTGCTCGTTGGTGGTCGAGTCATCGATCGCCATATCAGGGGCTGCACCTCACTCGTGCTCGATGTAGGTGTCGTCGGACCAGTGCGTATCAGCGCTCGCTCGCCGGTTGCTCTCATCCGCGTTCCACTCGGGCAGAGTGTCGCCCGCCTCACCCCTGTAGAAAAGGAAGAGCCGCTCATCCGAGACCTTGAAGTTCGTTGGATCGACCTCGAAGATCTTGCCCTCGGACATCGCGGTCGCGCAGAACCCGCCGTACTGGGGAGCATACCTCCCGGGGGCCTGAATGAACGCGTCCCGGTTTGCCTCGCTGGAAAATCGGTATGTGGCGCCCTCGTGGGAGGCGGTGATCGACGCGACGCCCTCCTGGGCCTCGCCCGAGAAGTAGGCGACGGGGTCGTATCCCCCGATCGCGACGCCGGAGTCATCGGTGTTCTGTGGCTTGGTCAATTCGATCACTTTCGCTGTGGGTTGACGTTCAGTCTTACAACCCAGCGTACTTCACGCCGAAGCGATCTGCGGCTTCACGCTTCAATCTCGCCAGGTCGGCGTGATTGAACCCCGGCGGACTCTCCTGGCCGCAGGCCCGAGTCGTGATCGATAGGAGCCACGGGGTCACCCAGAGGGTCCGGTCCGGTCGCTTGCGGGCTCTCCAACGAGCAAACGCACCCACGTTTTTGCGTGCGCGGAGGCTCGGGATGTGACGCAGCCCAGGCCTGGCCTGGCCCGCCACAGCGGGCGGCTGCCCACGACCACCGTCCTAGGGGCAGCCAGCGCCAAATGCCGCGAGAAAGGCCAGCACATCGTCAAAGTTGAACACGCCGGACGGAGGGGCGAGGTCGGAAACCGGGTCCATCGACCCGAAGCCCAGGAGGAAGGCGAGCACGTCGTCAAAGTCGAGCACGCCGAACGACTCAGCGATGTCGGCGATGTTGCACCCGCCCGGGGGAGGGGGACCGCACGAGACGTCGATCACCTGCAAACCCGAGCTTCCGTCGGCGACGTACGCCACCGAGCCCGAGACCGCGATGCCCTGGGCAAAGTCCGGCGAGTCCACCGAGCCGAGGTTGGTCGGGTTGGCCGGGTCGCTCACGTCGATCACCTGCAGACCCGAGCTTCCGTCGGCGACGTACGCCACCGAGCCCGAGACCGCGATGCCATCGGCAAAGCCAGGCGTGCTCGCCGAGCCGACGATGGCCGGGTTGGCCGGGTCGCTCACGTCGACCACCTGCAGGTCGCCAGCCGCCACGTACGCGACCGAGCCCGAGACCGTCACGCCCTGGGCAAATGCCGGCGTGATCACCGAGCCGAGAGT
>JAJDDH010000366.1 GCA_029260415.1 Phycisphaerales bacterium
TCGGGCTTGACCAGCCCCCCGATCTGCCCAGCGATGTCCTCGAACGACCGCCCCAACGCCATCTCCATGCGCCGGTAGCTCCCGAAAGCATTGATCAGCACGGGCGTCTCGCACCCCTCGACGTTCTCGAACAGCAGCGCCGGCCCGCCCAGCAGATGGTGCGCCGGATCCGTCCGCATCGCTGAGTCGCTGGGCCCGTGCGGCGCCCGCGTCTTGCTCACCCGGTCAGCGATCGCCCCGATCTCGCTGATCGGGCTCACACGGGCGCTCACCCGGACGAGTTCTCCCGCCGATTCGAGCGCCGCGACAAAGCTGTGCAGATCGCGATACATTCGTGGAGCCTATGTCGTCTCACCCGCCCAGCACGCCCCCGCCCGCCAACCAGCCGGCGCACGAAGCCGCCCAGCGCCGCGACTGGCCCGCCTACTTCGACCGCATGCGGGGCAAGCCCCCGCGCGACACCCTCCTGGGCGCCCTGGACGCCTTCCCCGAGACTGATCCCTCGAACACGCCCCTGGCCCTCGATCTCGGCTGCGGCGACGGTCGCGACACCAGCGAACTCCTCGCCCGAGGCTGGCGTGTCTGGGCCCAGGACGCCAGCGACGACGGGCTCCGCCGACTCCGGGCAAGGCCCGAGTGCGCCGCCGCTGAACGTGACGGACGCCTGACCATCGCACACGCCGCCTTCGAAGACCTCCAACTCCCCGCCGGCGCTACCCTCGTCAACGCCAGCTTCTCCCTCCCCTTCTGCCCGCCGGCTCACTTCCCCGCGCTTTGGGCGAAGATCGACGCCGCCATCCCACCCGGTGGACGCTTCTGCGGCCAGCTCTTCGGCGACCGCGACGCCTGGGCCATCCTCGAAGACCGCACCCACCTCGCCCGATCGCAAGCCCTCGCCCGCTTCGACCAATACGTCCTCGAACGCTTCATCGAGGAGGACCGTCCCTCCAGCCAGCAAAGCGAGGCCCACAAGCACTGGCACCTCTTCCATATCATCGCCCGCAAGCGCCCCCAGACCGAGCAAGGACCCGCATGACCGACCACGCCATCGACCTCCACAACGTCGCCAAGACCTACCGAGGCAAGGTCCACGCTCTCCGCGGCATTGACATGAAGGTCAACCGCGGCGAGGTCTTCGGCCTGCTCGGACCCAACGGCGCCGGCAAGTCCACCCTCGTCAAAATCCTCATGACCGTCATCCGACCCTCCCACTGCGATGGCTCCGTCCTGGGCCAGCGCGTCGGGCACAAGCCCACACTCGCACGCGTGGGCTACCTCCCCGAGCACCACCAGTTCCCCGATTACCTCACCGGCGCCCAGGTCATCGACTACTACGGCGCCATGGGCCGCGTCCCGAAGGCCGACCGCAAGAAACGCACCGCTGAACTCCTCGATCTCGTCGGTATGTCCGACTGGGCATCCAAGAAACTCAAGGGCTATTCCAAGGGCATGCGCCAACGCATCGGCCTCGCCCAGGCCCTTATCAATGATCCCCAGCTCGTCCTCCTCGACGAACCCACCGACGGCGTCGATCCCGTCGGGCGACGCGACCTCCGCGCCATCCTCACCCGCCTCAAGGACGAGGGCCGCACCGTCTTCATCAACTCACACCTGCTCAGCGAGCTCGAGATGGTCTGCGACCGTGTCGCGATCCTCGTGCAAGGGACCGTCCGCAGCCAGGGGACCATCCACGAGCTCACCGAAGATCGGCACTGCTACAGCATCTCCGTCGTCCCGGACAGTACCGCGCAGCGTGAGCCCTTCGAGGGCGTCGTCCCATCGCTCCAAGGCGCCAAGCGGGGCGCCCTCGACTCGGGCGAGTGGTACGAAATCGACGGCCCCACACTCCGCGTCGGCGCCGAAGACCCCGCCCGCATCCGACCCATGCTCGCCAAACTGATCACGTCCGGCGCCACTATCCGCGAGGTCCGACAGGTCCGCCCATCGCTCGAGGATCTGTTCATGGAAGCCGTCACGGACCCGAACACAGGACAGGCCCTGGCCCCGGGCGCCGCCAAGCAGAAGGGAGATCGCCCGTGATCACCCAGACCATCGCCATCCTGATCGCCGCGTACCGCGAGCTCAACGCACGCAAGCTCTTCTGGGTCACCATGGGCATCAACCTGCTCGTGGTCGCCCTGTTCGCGTCGTTGGGCATCAACGAGCGGGGCGTCTCGTTCTTCATCTGGACATTCGACGCCGAGTTCTTCAACACCACGATCGTCTCGCCCGAGCTGTTCTACAAGTGGCAGTTCGTCATCTGGGGCATCCCGTGGTGGCTCACCTGGATCGCCACCATCCTCGGCCTCGTCACCACCGCCGGCATGATCCCCGACCTCGTCACCGCCGGCGCTATCGACACCCTGCTCTCCAAGCCCATCGGACGCGTCCGCCTCTTCCTCACCAAGTACATCTCCGGGCTCCTCTTCCTCGCCCTCCAGGTCCTCGTCTTCACGACCGGGTGCTTCCTCGTCATCTGGATCCGCGGCGGCACCGTGGAACCCCGCCTCTTCCTGGCCGTCCCCATCGTCGTCCTGTTCTTCAGCTACCTCTTCGCGTTCTGCGCGTTCGTGGGCATGGTCACCCGCTCAACCATGGCCGCGCTCCTGCTCACCGTCCTCTTCTGGTTCATGGTCTTCCTGATGAACACCGCTGACGATGTCGTCCTGGCCCAGCGCGAGGGCGCGATCGTCAAACTCGAGGACCGGACACTCAATCTCGAACGCCAGAGCGAGTACGCCGACCGCCAGATCGAGAGTCTTATCGAGCAGGGAACGCCCATCCTCGACACGGACGGGACCGAGATCACCGACCTCGACGCGCGCCGCGACGCGGCCAACCCCGCGATGCGCGCCTCACGCACCCGCCTCACCGAGGCCGAGGAGAGCGTCGAAACCTGGAAGAAGTGGTCCGGCTACTCCGTCGCCGTAAAGACTGTCCTGCCCAAGACGCAGGAGACCGTCGGGCTGCTGCGCCGCTACATGCTCAGCGAGGAGGACGACCGCCGCCTCTCCGCCGACGATTCCGGACGCGAAGCACGCGACGAAGACCCCGCATTCACGGATCCCAGAGTTCAGGAACGCCTCACCATCGCCAAACGCGGACGGACCGAGGTCTGGATCATCGGCACCTCACTCGCGTTCGAACTCGTGCTGCTGGGCCTGACCGCCCTGATCTTCCGCCGACGCGACTTCTAACCGGCGCCCAGCTCCGCCCCCCGGTGGCGCGCCGCCGCGATCGCCCGCCCGATCGCGTCCATCACGCCCGACTCGTCCAGCACACCCGTCGCCGCGGCGGTCGTCCCGCCCTTGCTCGTCACGCTCATCCGCAGCTCGTGCGGGTGCTCGGGCGAGCGAACCAGCATCGCCCCCGCCCCCGCGACAGTCTCGCGCACGATCAGCGTCGCCTCCTCGCGCGAGAACCCCAGCTCCACGCCCGCGTTGATCATCGCCTCCGCCAGGTAGAACACGTACGCAGGCCCCGACCCCGCCAGCCCCGTGTACGCGTCCATCAGCGACTCGCGGATCTCGATGACCTTCCCCGCGCCCTCGAGCAGCTCCCGCGCCCGCGCGTCGTCGCCCGCCTGTGCCCCCTCGCCCAGCGCAATCGCGCTCATCCCCAACCCAATCTGCGTCGGCACGTTGGGCATCACCCGCACCACCCGCCCCGACCCGCCAAGCTCCTCCCTGATCCGCGAGCTGGGGATCCCCGCCAGGATCGAGACCACCACCCGCGCCGGGCCCGACACCAGCGCATCGCGGATCTCGCCCGCCACCGCGCCCAGCATCTGCGGCTTCACCGCCAGCACCAGCTGCCCATCCCCTGGCCGCTCCTCCGCCTCCGTCAGCCATGCCAGCGCCTCGGACGCGGACGCCACCGCGTGCGCGAACCCGCCCCGCTTCGCCTGGTCGGGCTCCGCGACCACCCACCGCTCGCCCAGCGACCCGGACGAGGAGGCGCCCCCGATGATCGCCCGCGCCATGTTGCCCCCGCCGACAAAGGCGACCGGTACCAAGTTTGTACTCATGCCCGGAGCCTACACCCCCGCCGCCGGCGACCCTAAACTCTCCCCATGGCCAGCTTCTACCAGCTCGATTTCGAACAGCCCGTGCGTGAGCTCGACAAGCGGATCGCCGCCGCCGAGCGGGGCGACGCGGACACCGCCCAGCTCCCCGCCCCCGCCCTGGGCGGGGTCGAGGCCCCCCCAAGCGCCGAGTCGGGCGAGCTCAAGGCCCTCCGCGCCGAGCGCCTCAAGCTCCTCGCCTCGCTCTACGAGCAGCTCTCGCCCTGGAACACCGTCCGCGTTGCTCGCCACCCCAACCGTCCCCAGTCGGGCGACTACACCGCCCTCACGTGCCGCGAGTTCACCGAGCTCCACGGCGACCGGCTCTACGGCGACGACCCCGCCATCATCACCGGCTTCGCCC
>JAJDDH010000367.1 GCA_029260415.1 Phycisphaerales bacterium
CCCTCGGTCGTGACCTCCTCGCGCCCCTCGGGCACGAGCATCGCCGTGTGCGGCTTCAACCGCTCGGCGATCCCGACCATCTCGTCCGTCGCCGCCATCTCCAGGTTCAGCTTCACCTTCACCAGACGCCTGAGCAGCTCCACGTCCCGGTCCTGGATGTGCCGCCGGTCCTCGCGCAGGTGGACCGTGATCCCGTCCGCCCCGCCCAGCTCGGCCTCATGGGCCGCCCGGACCGGGTCGGGCTCGCCCAGATCAACGTCCAGCCCCCGGTAGCGGGCCTGACGCAGGGTCGCGACATGATCGATGTTCACTCCGAGCTGGATCACGCCCAATGGTATGGATCGACGTGCCCCGCCGGTTCAGGCAGTTGAAAATATTTAAAATCAGTATTGACATTGTGAAAGACATCCTTCAATATTCCGAAAGATGGATTCAATGATTCAAAGTTCGGACGACACCCCCGCCGTGGACCACCCCCTCACGAGCCTCCCCCGGGAGGACCTGGACCTGATCTGCGAGCTGGTGCTCCAGTCGGGCTCGCTCAAGGGCCTCGCCTCGTCCTACGGCGTCTCCTACCCCACCATCCGGGCCCGCCTGGACAAGACCATCACCCGCCTCCAGGCCATCGTCGACGGCGCCGCGCCGGACCCGGTTGCCGATCTGCTCGCCCAGCTGATCGAGCGGGGCGAGCTCAGCCCCTCGGGCGCCCGCCGTCTGCGAGACACGATCCGTGATTCCAGCACGAAACCCTCAAGCACAGGGAGCTCCCCATGACCGAATGGTGGACCAATCAAGACGCGGCGCTCATCGGCGCGATCGGAGGCTCGTTCATCGGTGTCTTCTTCGGAGGCATCGGCGGGGGCATCGGCGGCCCACTCGCCGCCAAGGGGATCGGCAAGCCCTTTGTCCTCGGGCTCTACATCGTCGGCATCGCGCTGGGCGCGGTCCTGAGCGCCGGCGCGATCGCGGCGCTGATCGATGGCCAGCCCTACCACGTCTGGTACCCGCTCTCACTGGGTGGCGTGCTGCTCCTGTTCGTCATGACCCCCCTGTTCTTCGTCCTCCGCCTGCGCTACCGCCAGCACGAAGAGCGCAAGCTCGCCGCCGAGGAGCTCAGACGTGCGTAGCGCTATATACACAGTGGGACTCGCGGTCGTGTGCGCTCTCGCGCCCGCAGAGCCCGAGCGCTTCGCCCTGGACAACGGCGCCACCGTCGTCCTCGATGCCGTCCCCGGCTCAGAACGCGTCGCGATCATCGCCGCCTACGACACGGGCTTCATCAGCGACCCCGCGGGCCTCCCCCAGGCCGCGCACCTGAGCGAGCACCTGCGCTGCACCGGCGCGACCGACTCGTGGGAATCGGGCGAGTCCTTCGCGCGCCTCAACGAGCTTGGCGGCGCCAACGCCGAGACGCTCGCGTCGCTGACGTACTACGACTACACCCTCCCGCCCGAGCACCTCGCGCTCGCGCTGCGCGTCGAAGCCCAGCGCCTGGGCTCGCTCCGCGTCACCGCCGCCGACATCGCCCGCGAGGGCCCGCGCGCCGCGGCGGAACTCGCGGGCGTCGACGCCCACCCCCAGCGTCCCGTGGGCAAGTTCGCCCTCATGGCCCTGGCCCAGGGCTGGAGACACAACGCCCGGCACGTGAACCTACAAACCGCCCTGGGCCAGGCGCCCATCGGAGGCCTGCGGGCAAGCCTGGCGCGCCACGCGCCCCAGTCGCTCACGCTCATGGTCGTGGGCGACTTCGACCCCGCCGAGGCTCGCCAGCTGATCGACACCACCCTCGCCGCCCTCCCCCGCGCCGACGACCCCCCCGCGCCCCCCGCCATCGACTGGGACGCCCAGCCCCCGCTGCGCCGGATGACGTGGGACGCCGGCGCCACCGTCGTCGCCATCGCCTGCCCCGCGCCCGAAGACCCCGCCCGGCGCGCCCTGCTCACGGGCCTGGGCCTGGTCGCGCACATGACCTGCACCAGCGTGCCCGGTGTGCTCTCGCTGCACACCTCGGGCCAGACCGCGCCCGTCGGGCCGACCCCGTTCCACGTCCTGGCCGCGCTCGACGACGACGCGGACCCCGAGCGCGTGATCAACGATCTGCACGACCGCCTCGACGCGCTGATCAGCGGCAGCGCCCTGTACAAATCCCAGCTGGTCATGACCCTGAGCGACCCGCCCGCGATGGACGCCAAGCAGCTGGGCGCCCAGATCCAGGCGCTCGCGCGGATGCGCTCGATGAGCCAGGAGCACGCCATGGGCATGGCCCTGGGCAACATGGCCCTGCAGTCGCTCATCCGCGATCGCGCCGGAGGCGACCGCATGGGGCAGGCGATCCGTGCGATGACCGCCGATCAGCTGCGCGACGCCGCGCAGAGCGCGCTGGGCCGCGAGAACCGGCGCGTCACGATCCTGTCGCCTCGTGCGCCGCAGGCTCGCCCCTGAGCACCGCGACCACGTCGCGCACCACCCAGCTCATCGCCAGCTTCGCCCCGCGCGTCGCCGAGCCGATGTGCGGCAGCAGCACCGCGTTGGTCAGCCCCAGCATGGGCGAACGCTCGCCGACGGGCTCCTCCGCGTGCACGTCCAGGACCGCCGTCGCGCCCGGGTTTGCCCGGAGAAACCCGGCGCACGCGTCCTCCCGCACGACAAACCCGCGGCTCATATTCACGAACACCACGCCCGCCCGCATCAACGCGAACATCTGCTCGCCGACGAGGCCCCGGTTCGCCTCGCGCCCGTCCACGTGCACGCTGAGCACATCGCTCTGGGTCAGCAGCTCGTCGAGCGTCACCCCCGCCCCGCCCTCGCGCTCCGCGAGCGGCACATCGCGGATGTCGTGGTAGACCACCCGCATCCCCAGCGCCACCCCCGCCCGCCCCACGCGCCCCAGCCCCAGCACGCCCAGCGTCGATCCCTCGAGCTGCGTCGCTCCGAGCCCGCGCTCGCGCAGCGTTCGCCACGCGACCGCGTCCATCGCACCGGTCACCCGCGGCATCGGGCGGATCACGTCCAGCACACTCGCGAAGACCAGCTCCGCGACCGCGCCCGCGTTCGCCTCGGGCGTGTGCACCACGCGCACCCCCGCCCCGGCGCACGCGCTCAAGTCGAAGTTGTCCAGCCCCACCCCCGCGCGCCCGACCACCCGCAGCCCGGGCGCCCGCTTCAGCAGCGCCGCGTCCACGCGCGTGTACGTCCGCACCACCAGGCCGTGCGCCCGCGCCAGTGATTCGTCCGAGGGCTCGACGCCCGCGTCGATCACCTCGCACCGCTCACCCAGCCACGCCCGGGCCTCCGGGGCGATGGGCTCGCAGACACAGACGACGGGTCGGCTCGGGATGGACGCTCGCTCGGGCACGCCAGATTCTCCCCCGCCGCGCTCCCCCGGTCCGCCGGATCGGAGATTTCTTGTTTCGGGTCGGTTTTCGCCCGGAAACTGGTGTGAATTCCGGGCCCCGTCCGATGGAAGGGCATCCCATGGGGGAGTCTCCCCCACCCCAGAACCACCCCCGGCGGGGACCGCCGGCCCAGCGCGCAGGAGGCGCTCGCGATGAACAAGACCGATCTGATCGAAGCCGTGGCGTCCCAGATGGAATCCACCAAGGCCGACGCGACCAAGGCCGTCGAGGCCGTCATCGAGTCCATCACCCGCGGCCTCAAGACC
>JAJDDH010000368.1 GCA_029260415.1 Phycisphaerales bacterium
AGCGTGTGCACGCGCTGCGGGGCGTGAGCCTCAAGATCATGCCCAACGAGTTTGTCGCGATCATGGGCGCGTCGGGCTCGGGCAAGAGCACGATGATGAACATCCTCGGGTGTCTGGACAAGCCCACCAAGGGCGTGTACCTGCTGCGCGGGCGCCAGACCCACAAGATGGGCATGTCCAGGCTCGCGAGCGTGCGCAACGAGGACATCGGGTTCATCTTCCAGAGCTTCGAGCTGCTGCCCCGGGCGTCGGCGCTCAAGAACGTGATGCTGCCCATGCTGTACTCGAAGCTGCGGATTTTCAGCGCGCGCAAGCGGGCGAAGCGGGCGCTCGATCTGGTCGGGCTGAGCGACCGGATGAGCCACAGGCCCAACCAGCTCTCGGGCGGGCAGCGTCAGCGGGTGGCGGTGGCGCGGGCGCTGGTGAACGACCCTGCGATCCTGCTGGCCGACGAGCCCACGGGCAACCTGGATACGAAGACGACCGAAGAGATCATCGGGCTGTTCCGCACGTTGCACGAGAACGGGCAGACGATCATCGTGGTGACGCACGAGGAGGACGTCGCGGGGCACGCGGACCGGATCGTGCGCCTGCGTGACGGCAACATCGTCTCGGACCACCCGACCAGTCAGGACCCGCTGCACCAGGACTGGGTGCGCCGGGTGGCCATGGGCGCCGGCGCGCTGGCGGCGCAGGTCGACGAGGACGCGCCCGAGGTTGAGCCGCTGGAGACTGGGCAGGAGGTGGGGCGATGAGGATCATTTTCGCGCCGCTGCTGTTTATCGTCCGCATCCTGGTGCAGACGGTGTTCCTCGCGCTGGGGCAGATCTGGGCGAACAAGACGCGCTCGGTGCTGACGTGCCTGGGGATCATCTTTGGTGTGGGAGCGGTCATCGCGGTCGTCGGGTTGCTGGGCGGGATGCGAGGGTTCGTGCTCAAGGAGTTCGAGACGATCGGGGCTAAGAAGATGTGGGTGTGGGGCGAGGTGCCCGAGTCCGAGGAATCGGTCATGTCCTGGTCGGACGTGAAGATGACGCTGTACGAGGCGGGTCTGATCATGGACAAGGCGCCGTCGATCGAGATGCTGACCCCGATGACGGGGATGGGCATGCAGGCGTCGTTCCGGGGCAAGGTGCTCCAGGGCGTGCGCGTGCAGGGCGTGTGGAGCGAGTGGCACGAGATCGAGGACCGCCAGGTGATCTACGGGCGCCCGTTCTCGAGCATCGACGAAGAAGAAGCCCGCCAGGTCTGCCTCGTGAACCAGACGGCGATCGAGAAGCTCGGGCTCAGCACCGACCCCTCGGGCGAGTACATCCAGCTCAACAACCGCCGGTTCCTGGTGATCGGGCTGGTGGAGACCAAGGACTTCAGCTTCGCCGACGGGGGGCAGGGCGATGAGGCGGAGATCTTCATCCCCTTCGCGACAGTCAAGTCGATGAACCCGTACACGTGGACGTACTTCATGATGCAGATGAAGGACCCGGACGCGTCGGCGGACGCTGAGGCGGAGGTCCGGTTCATCCTGCGCAATCACCGGAACCTCAAGCCCGAGGACGAGGACACGTTCGGCGTGCAGGTGCTGCAGAACGCGATCGAGCAGTTCAACGGCATCGCGCGCGTCGCGACGCTCGGGGGCTTCTTTGTCGCGGCGATCTCGCTGTTCGTGGGCGGCATCGGGATCATGAACATCATGCTCGTGTCCGTCTCGGAGCGGACGCGGGAGATCGGCCTGCGCAAGGCGGTGGGCGCCAAGCCCCCCACGGTGCTGCTGCAGTTCCTGATCGAGGCGATCGTGCTGTGCCTCGTGGGCGGGCTGATCGGGATGGGGATCGGGCAGGGCGTGATCATGGGGTTCCGCGCGGGCGTGGACTGGATGAGCGAGGCGGGCGTGCCCGTCTGGATCGTGGTGGGGGTGCTGCTGGTCACGGGCGCCACTGGGGTGATCTTCGGGATGTTCCCCGCGATCAAGGCCGCCCGCCTGAACCCGATCGACGCGCTGCGCCACGAATAGACGACCGGCTCAAGACGACACACCACCTCGGACCGATCCGTTTCTCTGGGGATCTGATGCACGCGACACACGACACGAGCTTCCTGACCTTCCGCGCCGGCGCGGGCGCGGCCCTGCTGGGCGCTGCTCTAACGCTGGGCGCCTGCACGAACCCGTTCGGCAGCGACCCGATGGACTACGACCGGCGGGCGTCGATGGAGCGCCTGCGCGAGATCCGCTCGCTGCCGCTGGAGCGGTACCGCGCGCCCGAGGTGGAGGCAAAGGCGGAGACCGACGGCGCCGTGCAGGCGGCGCGGGCGCGGTTCGAGGCGATGGACACCTACGCCCTGACGCTCGAGGAGGCCCGGGCGCAGACCCTGAGCAACAACCTCGGGCTGCGGGCGTCGCTGATCGCGCCCGCGATCGCGGCGGAGGCGGTCAACGAGGAGGAGGGGCGGTTCGAGGGTGTCTTCACGCTCTCGGGCAGCTGGGCGGAGACCGACTCGCCCACAGCCTCGTCGCTCTCGGGCTCGCAGACGCGGGCCCAGTCGCTCGCGCCCGGGCTGCGGATCCCCCTGCTCTCGGGCGGGCAGGCGGAGATCACGCTGCCCATCACCAAGTTCCAGACGGACAACACGTTCAGCACGCTCAACCCCGCGGTGACGGCGGACCTGCAGTTCTCGCTGAGCCACAACCTGCTGCGCGGGGCGGGGCGGCGCGCGACGATGCACAGCGTGCGCATCGCGGACTACAACCGCCAGATTTCCGAGACGCAGACGAAGCTGGAGGTGATCCGCCAGCTCGCGGCCGTGGACCGGTCGTACTGGCGCCTGTTTGCATCCCGCGAGGCGCTGGCGGTCCGCCTGCAGCAGTACGAGCTTGCCAACGAGCAGCTCGGGCGGGCGCAGCGCCAGAACGAGGCTGGCGCCGTGGCGGAGATCGAGATCATCCGCGCCAGCGCGGGCGTCGCGGACCGGGTGGACCAGATCCTGCGGGCGCAGAACCTGGTGCTGCTGCAGGAGCGCGAGCTCAAGCGGATCGTGAACATCCCGGGTCTGGACGTGGACTCGGACGTGATCGTCGTGCCCGCCAGCCCGCCCGATCCGGTGCGGTACCTCTTCGAGCGCGACGCGCTCATGGGCGAGGCGCTGGCGACGCGGATGGAGCTGCTCGAGGACGAGCTGCGCCTGGCGATGGACGCGGCCAACATCGCCTTCAACCGCAACCAGGCCCTGCCCCTGCTGGCGATGAGCTACACCTACCGCATCAACAGCCTGGGCGGGACCGAGGGCCAGGCGTTCAGCCGGCTCAACGAGAACGAGTTTGAGGACTGGACCGTGGGGCTGAGCGCGGAGGTGCCCCTGGGCAACGAGCAGCGCCGCGCGGCGGTCGCCCAGAGCGTGCTGACCAGGCTCCAGCGTCTGAGCACGCGCGAGGCCCGGGCCCAGGCCATCCGCCAGGAGGTCCTCGACTCGATCGACCAGCTCGAGAGCGACTGGCAGCGCATCCTCGCGGCCCGCGAGAACGTGATCCTCAACACCCGGGCGCTGCAGGCCGAGCAGCGGACGTTCGGGGTGGGGCGTTCGACGAGCAACGACGTGCTCGACGCGGACACGCGGTTGGGCGAGGCCCGGTTGACGGAGATCCAGGCGATCGCGGACTACCAGATCAGCCAGGTGGACCTGGCGTTCGCGACGGGGCTGATGATGGGCGCCAGCAAGGTCCGCTGGGAGGTCAACGACCCGCGGGGCACGCCCGCCGCGGAGGCCCAGCGGGAGGCCCTGCCCGACTATTCGCCCGGCGCCGGGGTGTTCTACCGACCCGCGCCCGAGGGCGAGACGCCCTCGGAGGTGGCTCCGACGCCCTTGCCGGCAGCCTCCGATCGGACGGACGCGGAACTTGAGCTGGTCACGCCCATCGAGCCAAACTCGGGCGGCTGATCGCCCGATGCGGTTGGCATGAGCCAGCCCAGCCAAGAGCCCAAGAGCCCGACCCAGACCGATGGTTGCCAGAAGGGCTGTGAGCGCTGCGCGTGCAAAGCGAGTCCTGCTGGGGCGTCCTCGCAGGTCGAGCCTCACGACGAGCTGCTGCGGTTCGCGGCCAACGCGGATGAACTCGCTCAGCGGATCTGGGACGGGCAGGGCACGGACCTGAACCACCTGATCGGTGACGCGATCCAGTCGCGCCAGGCGGCCTGAGGCCCGGGTCACGTGCGCGTGTAGCGCGCCTTCATGAACTCGACCCACTGGCCGTCCGGTCCGGGCATGCGCGAGCGCAGCAGGCGGGTGTTGTCGTCCACGATCTCGATGACGTCCTGGTACGGCGCCATCTTGCTCGGCTCGGTGAACGAGGGCCCCTCGGTGTTGAGCGGCAGGACCTTCCCGTTGTCCTCGAGCTGCCCCTCGTAGACGAACATGCTGGTCATGACCGAGCAGACCCAGTTGCCGACGTAGCGCTGCTTGGCGGGGTCGTAGCCGAGCGTCATCCGCATGGACATCTCGTCATCGGAGTCGGGGATCTTGCCCCGCCCCTCGCAGACGATCCAGAGCTCACCCAGGGCGCGCACGGTTTCCGTGCCCGTGCTCTTGAGCTTGGGCTGATCGGGCCCGAAATCGGCGACGGACTCGAAGGCCCATTCGCCGACGAGCTTTGTGAGCCATTCGTGCTGCTGCTGGGCCTGGGCGTTGCAGTCCATCGTGCTATTCCTTTGGTCGGTCTTGGCGCTGGAGTTCGTCTTCGAGCATGCGGAGCGTCCGCAGGTTTGGCTTGTACCAGAAGTCGAAGGCGTCGCCAAGGATCGGGACCGAACCGACCACCCAGTCGATGAGAATCACGCCCAGCATCCGCAGCAGGACCGCCCAGCGGACCTTCCGGGCCCGCGCCTCGGCCAGCACCACCAGCGAGAGCAGCATGCCCGCGGTATCGCCCACGACGGGCAGCAGACCCAGGATCGGGTCGAGCCCGAACCGCCAGGACGTGCCCGGGACCTCGAAGGCGTCGTCGAGGAGGTGTGCGAGCTTGGCGGCGTGGGAGCGGTGTGGCGCTGGCTGGTCAGGCATGCTCAGTCCTTGCCCAGGATCTCCAGCGCCGCGACGGTCATCGCCTCAACGCCCGCGGTGATCGTCGGCTCGGCGTCGGGCGCGAAGTACGGCGTGTGCAGGCTGGGCAGCGTCTGCCCCTTGGCCCTGGCCTGGTCGTACATCTCCTGCTCGATCGCGCCCACGCGGAACATCAGACTCGGGATGCGGGGGTCCTGACGGCCATACCTCGCGAAGTCCTCGCCGCCCATGACCGGGGTCCCGGGCAGGACGCGGTCGTGCCCGAGGCGGTCGCCCACGACCTTCTTGATGCGGGCGGTCAGCTCTGGGTCGTTGTACAGCGAGGGTGTGAACTCGTCCTTGACGACGACCTCGGGGAGCCTGTCCTCGGGGATGCCGAACGCGCGGGCGTTGCCGATGGTCAGGCGTTCGATCGCGGCCAGGAGTGTCTCGCGCGTGTCGTCGGAGTAGGAGCGGACGGTGATCTGCAGGTCGGCGCGTTCGGAGATGATGTTGTGCTTGGTGCCCGCGTGGATGGAGCCGACGGTGACGACGGCCGGGTCCTGCGGGTCGATCTCGCGCGCGACGATGGTCTGCAGGTCCATAATGATCGCGGCGGCCAGGACGACGGGGTCTTTCGTCGTGTGCGGCGCCGAGCCGTGCCCGCCGATGCCGTGGATGGTGATGTCCACCGAGTCGACGTTGGCCATGGCCCAGCCCGGGACGAAGGCGACCGAGCCCGCGGGGTGGTTGGACGAGACGTGGAAGGCGAGGTTGTAGTCGGGTCGCGGGAAGCGGGTGAAGAGTCCGTCCTCGAGCATGGCCTTGGCGCCCGCGCCTCGTTCCTCGGCGGGCTGGCCGATCATCATGAGCGTGCCCGACCACTGGTCGCGCATGTCCATGAGTCGGCGCGCGACGCCCACGAGGCAGGTCATGTGCACGTCGTGCCCGCATGCGTGCATGACGGCGACTTCCTGCCCGGTCTGCTCGGTGGCCCTGGCTGTGGACGCGTAGGGGAGGCCCGTGCGTTCTTCGACGGGCAGGGCGTCGAGGTCGGAGCGGATCATGAGGGTGGGGCCTTCTCCGTTCTCAAAGAGTGCGACGAAGCCGTGCCCACCTACATGGGGGGTGACCTGCAATCCGGCGGCGCGGAGCTCGCGCGCCAGGCGCTGCGCGGTGTTGGCTTCCTGGAAACTCAGTTCTGGGTTTGCGTGCAGATGGTGATAGAGAGATTCGAGCGCAGGGTAGTCGTCGTTGATCGCGTTGCTCAGGGCGTCCTGCGCGATCGCGGGGAGCGCGAGCATCATTCCGGTGATGAATGTCGAGATTCGGGGCGTGCGTGAGTTAGTCATGCTTGAAGGGTATGAGACCGATGAATGGTCTGGCACGCTCGGGGGCCGAAAGCGGTCTCAGAGGGGCGATTTGAGGTGACGATCCGGGGGGATCGGCGCAACGAATCGTCTTCGGGAGACGCAGGGCATGCGGACGTATTCTCGCCTCTTGCTGATCAACCTGATCGGCGTGGTCTGCATCCTCGGCGGGTCGGGCGCTCTGGTGATCCAGTGTGTGCAGTTCGAGCGGACCTGGACGCAGCTGCGCGAGGGGGTGCAGGGCAAGGCGCAGGCGATGGACCAGGTCCGGGGCGCCATCGGCTACGGCGGGATGATCCACGCGTTCAAGAACTACGTGCTCCGTCGCGAGGCGCAGTACATCACGCTGTTCGAGCAGCAGACGCGGCTGGCGCACCAGGGGATCGCGTCGTACCGCGCCCACGAGGATCTCACGACGCGCGAGGTGGAAGACCTGGCGCTGATCGAGGACATGATCGACCGGTACAGCCGTGCGATGACCCGTTCGATCGATTCGGGTGAGGGAGCGTTGACGCTCGACGGCGCCGTCCGGATCGACGACGGGCCGTACCTGGCCGCGATCGACCGCATGGTGACTGGGCTGAACCAGGAGCGCGGCGCGATCATGGGGAGCGTGAACAAGGGGCTCCGCATGGCGATCGCCAACGGGGCCTGGGCGGGGCTGCTCGGGTCCGTGCTGGTGCTGGGCGTGGGCGGCGCCCTGGCGGTGCGGGTGGGGCGGAGACTCGACGAGAGCATCGACGAGCGGTCGAGGATCATCGAGCAGCGGTCGCTCTTCCTGGCGAACATGAGCCACGAGATCCGGACGCCGCTGAGCGCGGTGCTGGGGTTCGCGCAGCTGTCGCGGGACCGCTGGATCACGCCCGAGGAGCGGGAGACGCACCTGGAGCGCATCCAGTGCAACGGCGTGCACCTGATGGACCTGATCAACAACATCCTGGACATGTCCAAGCTCGAGGCGGGTCAGGTCGAGATCGCGTCGACGTCCGTGAGCATCCGGAGGCTGATCCAGGAGGTGGCGTCGATCGCGGGCGTGCGGGCCCACGAGAAGGGCATCGCCCTGCGTGTGGAGTTTGACGACAGCGTCCCCGAGAGTCTGTTCATCGATCCGATGCGGGTCCGCCAGATCCTCGTGAATCTCGTGGGCAACTCGACGAAGTTCACCGAGCATGGTTCGGTGACGGTCCGGGCGGAGTTCGCGCCCGCGGGCGCCGCGTCTGGCGAGCTGCGGGTGTGTGTGTCGGACACGGGCGTGGGCATCGAGGCCGAGGACCTGGAGCGGATCTTCGACACCTTTACACAGGGCGACCCGACCACGACCAGGCGTTTCGGCGGGACGGGGCTCGGGCTGAACATCTCGCAGCGGCTGGCGCACATCATGGGGGGAGACATCACCGTGACGTCGAAGATCGGCGAGGGCAGCGTCTTCGCGCTCCGGCTCCCGACCTCTGTCGCCCAATGCATTCCCGAGTCCGGGCGGCGAGCGTTCGCGGAGCTCGAGGCGGAGGGGCGCGGCGCGCTCGACGGGATGCGTGTGCTGCTGGTTGAGGACGGGCCAGACAACCAGGTGCTGCTCGAGAAGTTCCTCGAGCTCGGCGGCGCCCGCGTCACGATCGTGGGCGACGGGCAGCAGGCCATCGACATGATCCGGGCGACGGGGACGTTCGACCTCGTGCTGATGGACATGCAGATGCCCAACGTCGACGGGTATGAGGCGACGCAGCGCCTCCGCGCCAGCGGGTACACCGCGCCCATCGTCGCCCTGACGGCCCACGCGATGAGCGAGGACCGCGAGCGGTGCACCAGGGTCGGCTGCGACGGCTACCTGAGCAAGCCCATCGGGCGCAAGCAGCTGATCAGCACGTGCCTGCAGTTCGCGCTGGGGCGGGCCGCGTAGCGGGTGGCGAGCCTCGAGCCGCCGGGTGGACAAACGGAGCCGGTGGGATTCGAACCCACGGAACCCTTTCGGGTTCACTCGATTTCAAGTCGAGCGCCTTTAGCCGCTCAGCCACAGCTCCAGATGGCGCGATCCCCGCGCCGGGGCAAGCGTACACCCTCCGGGCGGCGCCTCAAGGCGGGCATACGATCTGGCCCCAGGAGGTGTGCGTGTGAGCCCGATCGAGTCCCTGACACTGGCCCAGCTGCTCGATGATCTGTCGGCCAAGACCCCCGCGCCCGGCGGCGGGGCCGTCGCGGGGGCGGTGGGGGCGCTGGCGGGGGCCCTGGGCGGGATGGTCATCGCGTACTCCGAGGGCAAGCGGTCGCTGGCGGAGCACGCACAGGAGCTGGAATCGGCCGCGAAGAAGCTGCGGTTGGCCCGGGGCCTGATGCTGGCCCTGGCCCACGAGGACGCCCAGGCCTACGCCCTGCTGACGCAGCTGCGGAAGCTGCCCGAGGGCGACGCCCGGCGCGTCGCGGAAGAGCCCGAGGTTCGGGCGGCGGTGCTGGGGGCGCCCCGGGCGACGCTGGCGGCGGCGATGGACCTGCTGCGATTGCTCGAGACGCTGGCGCCGATCACCAACACGTGGCTGCACTCGGACCTGGCGGTCGCGGCGGTGTTGGCGGAGGCGACGGCCCGATCGGCGTGGTGGAACGTGCGGGTGAACCTGTCGATGGCCGCGGAGGCGGAGCGGCAGGGCATCGTGCGCGATGGGCTGGCCTCGCTGGAGGACGCGCGGGCCAGGCGCGAGCGGATCGAGCGGGCCTGCAGCGAGGGGGCCAGCGCGTGACGCGGGGCGCCGAGCAGATCCGTGTGCAGCGGGCCGACCTGGGCGCCAACTCGACGCTGCGCGAGCTGACGGCGCTGCTGCGCTCGGGCAGCTCGATCCACGACCCAGCGCAGATGCTGGCGCACTACGCGTCGTGGTTCGGGCGCGATCCAGCGGCGATCGCGACGGACCTGTTCGTGACCGTCTCGCGCCGGAACATGCCCGAGGGCGAGTACAAGCTGACCCGCGTGCTCACGGCGCTTGCGCGTCTGGACACGGGCGCCAACTCGGCAAACCCCTGGCGCGAGTGGGAACGACTGCCCGTCGGGCGGGGCGGTCTGATCGGGCTGATCCTGGAGCACGACGAGCCCCAGCTGCTCACTGGGCTGGACGTCCCGCACGACCCGGTGCTGGGCGAGATGCTGGCGCCGATGCGTGCGTGCATGGCGACGCCGCACTACGACGACGGGGAGGCGCTCAACTGGGCGATCCAGTTCTCGATGGACCCGGCGCGCTGGTCGCCCGAGGACGTCGAGAAGTCGCTGCTCAACGGGAACCTGCTGGGCACGGCGACGCGCAACCTCGTCTCGCGCCAGCAGGCGCAGGAGCTCAACGCCAAGCTCGAGTCGCAGCTCGACGAGGTCGCCCGCGTGCAGCGGTCGCTGCTGCCCGACAAGACGCCCGACATCGCCGGGCTCAAGATCGCGACGAGCTACCTGACGAGCCAGAAGGCGGGCGGGGACTACTACGACTTTGTTCACTTCGGCGAGGGGCGATGGGGCATCATGATCGCGGACGTCTCGGGGCACGGGCCCGCCGCGGCGACGGTCATGGCGATGCTCCACGCCTTCCTGCACGGGCTCCCCCGGGACCGGATGACGCCCGGGGGCAGCGTCGCGGAGATCAACGCCCGCCTGTACCGGTCGCTGCACGAGGGCATGTTCGTCACGGCGATGTTCATGCACTTCGACTCGGTCAGCGGGGACCTGGACTTCGTGCTGTGCGGGCACCCGCCGGCGCGGGTGCGCCGGGCGGACGGGCGCGTCGAGGCGCTCCAGGGCGAGGCGCTGCTGCCCATGGGCATCGTCGAGCCGTACGACATCGTGTCAACCACGGGCAGGCTCAACCCGGGCGACACGCTCGTGATGTACACCGACGGCATCACCGAGGCGGCCCGGATCAACGAGCGCGGCAAGCGCGACATGTTCGGGCTCGAACGCCTCGACGACGCGATCCGCGCGTGCACAGGGCAGCCCGTGTGCGTGATCGACTCGGTGCACAAAGCGCTGTACGAGCACGTCGGGTCCATGACGCGCGACGACGACCAGACGCTCGTCGTCCTGCAGCGCGAGGACGACGCGTGAGCGAGCGCGAGTGGTTCGACGAGCCCGACCCCACGGGCGTGACGGGCACGGGCGAGGTCGGCCTGCGGTTCACCTGCACCAGCTGCGGCGCCTGCTGCACCGGGGCCGAGGGCTACGTGAACTTTACCGACGAGGAGGGGCGGGCCATCGCCGCACGACTCGGGATCACGCACGAGGCGTTCATGCGTGATTTCACGCGCGACACGAGCGAGGGGCGGTCGCTGTCCGAGCGCCGGACGGCGCACGGGTACGACTGTGTGTTCCTGGATCGCGAGACGATCCCGGGCAAGGCGATCTGCTCGGTCTACGAGAATCGCCCCGCGCAGTGCCGCACGTGGCCCTTCTGGGGGGTGAACCTCCGCTCGCTCAGGCACTGGCGGTCGGCCTCGCGCGGGTGCCCGGGGATGGACACGGGGCAGTTGCACACGCCGGCGCAGGTGAGATTGACGCGCGAACGCGACGAGATCGCCTGAGCGGGCCGTATGATGCCCCCCGCGAGGAAGAACCAGTTTGTGAGGAGTGAACCCCATGTCTCAGGCCCTGAGCGAGTTTGTGCCCGCCGATCTTGACGCGTCCGAGTGGGCGAACATCGAGCCCCTGCTGCGGGCGCTGCTGGACCGCCCGGTCGAGTCGCCCGAGGAGTTCGAGGGCTGGGTCCTGGACCGCTCTGAGCTGGACGCGGCGATCAGCGAGGCGACGGCCCTGCTCTACATCGGGATGACCTGCGACACGGAGGACGAGGGGCGCCAGCAGGCGTACGCGGACTTCATCGAGAACGTGGCGCCCAGGGTCAAGCCGCTGTCGTTCGAGCTGGACAAGAAGCACGCGGCGCTCGCGTCCAGGTTCGATCTGGG
>JAJDDH010000369.1 GCA_029260415.1 Phycisphaerales bacterium
GGGGCAGGCGGTCCACCCAGGGCTCGGGGCGCCAGCCCGCATAGGAGAGCAGCAGGTTCAGGCGCCCCCCACCCTGACCCTCCGCGTGGGCGGGCTCGTGGGCGTCGGGATGGAAGTTCGCAGCTCTCACAGTCCCCAACAACTGGCAAGCCGCGTGCCTGTCCGGGAACGCCGCCCCTGCGATGAGGGCCGGTTGGGACCGCCGGGGCGCGGCCTCAGGGGGCCCCGGGCGGGGTCTGCTCTGCCCACCGATCGCCCCCGGGGCGGGCGGGGTGTCAATCTGGCAGGCGATCGCCCCGCGTCCGGGGCGAGCGCCCCTGGGTGCACCCGACAGGGGGCGGGGCGGGCTGGGGACAAGTGATCGGTTGCCCCGAGTTTCGGGCCATCTGCGCTACACTCGCCCACATGGATGTTGCACAAATCGTATTGGGTGTCCTCTGCGCAGGATTCGCGGCGGGCATGATCTGGGCCATGGTCTCGCGGGCCAAGCTGCTGGCCGACATGGCCCGGCGCGACGGCGTGGGCGGCGCCCTCGAGGGCGAGCTGGCCGAGACCCGCGAGTCGCTCGTCCGCGAGCGGGCGATCAACGACGAGCTGCGGACCGAGGGGATCAAGCTCAACCGCCAGATCGCGGAGGGCGAGCAGAAGCTCATCTCCCTGAGCGAGCGCCTCGAGGAGCGGTCCGTCATCGAGGCCCGGTTCAGCGATGCGTTCAAGGCGCTCAGCGCCGAGGCGCTCAAGAGCTCTCGCGCCGAGTTCCTGGAGCAGGCCAAGCCCGTGTTCGAGGCCGCCAAGAAGGAGCACACCGACCTGGTCAAGCCCATCGGGGACACCCTCACCGCGACCCGCGAGAAGCTCGAGCAGATCGAGAAGTCCCGCGTCGAGAGCTTCACCAAGCTCATGACCCACGTCGAGCACGTCACGGGCGCCAGCGCCGCGCTCCGCGACGAGACCGCCAAGCTCACGCGGGCGCTCTCCAAGCCCGAGATCCGCGGGCAGTACGGCGAGATCCAGCTCAAGCGCGTCGCCGAGCTGGCGGGCATGACCAGCTACTGCGACTTCACCGAGCAGTCCAGCCAGCGCGACAACGCGGGCAACCTCGTCCGCCCGGACATGATCGTCAAGCTGCCCAACGACCGCGTGATCGTGGTGGACGCCAAGACGAACATCAACGCGTACATGGAGGCGGTCAACGAGCCCGACGAGACCAAGCGCAACGAGCACCTGGACCGGTTCGCCAAGAACGTTTCGGAGCAGGCCAAGAAGCTCAGCGACAAGAAGTACTGGTCCGCGTGGGACGGCTCGCCCGAGTTCGTGGTGATGTTCATTCCGGGGGACCACTTCATCGACGCGGCGCTGCAGCGCCGCCCGGACCTGCTGGAGATCGCGGCGCAGCGGAACGTGATTATGGCCAGCCCGAGCACGCTCATCGGGCTGCTGCGGGCCGTCGCGGTCGGCTGGCACGAGCAGAAGCTGGGCGAGGAGACCAAGGAGCTGGTGCGCCTCGGCGTGGAGCTGCACGAGCGGGCGGGCGCCGCGTTCGAGCACGCGAGCAAGCTGGGCGACTCGATCCGCATGAGCGTGGACCGGTACAACAACCTCGTGGGCTCGATCGATTCGCGCCTCGTCCCAACGCTCAAGAAGTTCGAGGAGACGGGCGCCAAATCGGGCAAGACGCTGGCGGAACTCAAGCCCCTCGACGGCGTGACCCGCACCATGGCCGCGGGCGAGAAGCTCTCGCCGGTCGTGACCACGGGCAAGACGCCCGCGGCGCTGGGGACTGGGTCCACGCCCGCTCCATCGACCACGCCGACGGAGAGCAAGCCCGCCCCCACCAACGGCGCCCCCAAGGCGCACGTCCCGGCGCGCCAGCAGAAGAAGAACAAGTAAGCGCTACCCGCGTGACGGGTGGACGAACAGGTAGTCCCGCACACCCTCGGTCCAGGCGTCGAGCGTGGCGCTGACGCCCCCGTGCTCGTCGCTGGCGTGCATCTCGTAGCCCAGCCCCAGCAATGGCTCGATGACGTCCTCGACGCGCCGCCCGACGCGCTCGGGCATGCCCGGGATCAGCTCGGCGTAGATCACGGGCCTGAAGCGCCCGATCGACTCCAGCCCGCCCTCGATCACCAGCGGCTCGGCGCCCTCCACGTCGATCTTCATCAGGTCCAGGCGTTCGAGCTTCTGCTCGCTCGCCCAGTCGTCCAGGCGAACCGTGTCGATCACGGCCCGGCACACGTCGGGCGCGGTCCGGGTGCCGAACGCGACGCCCGAGTCCCGGTCGCCCAGGTGGGCGCTGCCGTGGGTGAAGCGCTTGCTCGCCTTCTTGTAGGGGATGAACAGCTCGGTCTGCCCCGCCTCGGTCGAGAGCGCCAGGGGGACGATGGTCACGTTCGCCCGCCGCCCCACCGCCAGGCGCAGCACGCTGCGGTTGTACTCGAGCGGCTCGAAGGCGAACACCCTGCACTCGCCCGCGTGCAGACCCGCCAGGTGCTTGGCGAAGCGCCCGTGGTTGGCGCCGATGTCGAGGATCACGCAGCCCGGCTCGGTGTACGCGCCCAGGGCGCGGACAACGCGGGCAAAGCGTCGCCTGACCAGCGCGTGGTAGAGGTGGTCCACCCTGGCCCCCGCGCGGGAGAGGGCGCCGGTGTGGATCTCGTCCATCGAGGGGATGTCGGTGGTGTGGCCGGCGGGTGTACGGCTGGCAGGTGAATGGCTCACGGGGCGAGTCTAGACGATCACGGGCCGCCAACCCCCGTCGCCATCGCCGCTCACCCTCTTTGGCGCATGCGCCTAGGTGACGGGGCAGGCAGTTGGTAGGGTGAGGACCGCTGCGGACGACCACGCCGCCCTCAAAAACCCCCACGGAGCGAGATCATGAAGGTGTCCACGCTTGCCCTGCTGCCGCTGATCCTGAGCACGACCGCCATCGCCCAGCCGCACCCGGAGTGGACCCTGCACACGGCGCTGGGCACGACCCAGACCCACCTCATCGATCTGGACGGGAACACCGTCAAGACGTGGAACAGCGCGTACCCGCCGGGCATCTCGGTCTACCTCCACGACGACGGGTCGATCATCCGCGCGGCCAACGACTTCACCCTGCCCGGACCCAGCGGAGGCGGCGTCGGCGGACGCATCCAGATCATCGCCTGGGACGGCACGCTCGAGTGGGACTACGTCCTGGCGGGAACCAACCACCGCGGGCACCACGACTTCCGCGTCCTGCCCAACGGCAACATCCTCGCCATCGTCTGGGAGAGCATGTCCGCCAGCGAGGCCATCGCGATGGGACGCGACCCCGCCAACGTGGGCAGCCAGGTCTACTCCGAGGGCATCTACGAGATCCAGCCGACCGGACCGACCACCGGTACCGTCGTCTGGGAATGGCACGTGTGGGACCACCTCGTGCAGGACTTCAACCCCGCGCTGCCCAACTTCGGCGACCCCGCCGACCACCCCGAGAAGATCGACATCAATTTCACGCCCAACGGGACCAGCGCCGACTGGCTCCACTTCAACGGGCTGGACTACAACGAGGCGCTCGACCAGATCATCGTCAGCTGTCACGCGTTCGATGAGCTGTGGGTCTTCTCCCGGGGGGACCTCGCCTCGGGCGACCTGCTCTACCGCTGGGGAAACCCGCGGGCGTACGGGCGGGGGACCGTCTCCGACCAGAAGTTCTTCAACCAGCACAACGCGCAGTGGATCGACGAGGGCCTGCCCGGCGCGGGCAACCTCCTCGTCTACAACAACGGCAACGGGCGACCCGCGGGCGCGTTCTCCAGCGTCGAGGAGTTCGTCCCCCCGCTCAACAAGGACGGGACGTACGCCCTGACGGCGGGTGAGGCGTACGGCCCCGCGGCGCCGAGCTGGATCTGCGACAACGCGGGCGGGACCAGCTTCTACTCCTCGTTCATCTCGGGCGCCCAGCGCCTGCCCAACGCCAACACCCTCATCTGCGTGGGCGCCTCGGGCGAGTTCATCGAGGTCGACCCGGACTGCGCCGTCGAGTGGGGCTACGTCGCCGGGGGCAGCCAGTTCCGCGCCACCCGCATCGACGCCCGCGACCACCGACTCCAGGGCCTGCTCTGGTGCACCGCGGACCTGGCGCTGCCCTACGACACCCTGGACTTCTCGGATGTCATCGCCTTCCTGAGCGCGTTCAGCGCGGGCGAGCCGGTCGCGGACCTCGCCGAGCCCGCTGGGAGCTTCGACTTCTCCGACGTCGTCGCGTTCCTGTCCGCGTTCGGCGCGGGTTGCCCGTAAGCCCTTCGAAGCGGACCACGCGAAAGACAGCGGGCCGCCCGGGTGTTCCGGGCCGCCCGCGTGTTCATTGCTGATCGATCAACCGGTTCACGCCGGGCTGGGCAGCGTCCCCGGGGGCAGCTCGGGCTCCTCGTCGTTGCCCTTGATCGCCGGGGGCGGGGGCGCGGGGCGGTCCGCCGCGAGCAGGTCGGCCACGCTGGGCTTGCTCAGCGTCTCGCCGCGGATCAGCGCGTGCACGTCGTCGGCGCTGAGCGTCTCGTGCTTGAGCAGCGCGTCAGCAACCGCGACCACCCGGTCCCAGTGCCCGGTGAGCATGCTGACCGCCTCGGTGTACGCCTCGTCCACCAGGCGCCTGACCTCCTGGTCGATCAGCTCGGCGGTCTGGTCCGAGTACTCCCGCTCGGGCATGTACATGTCCCGCGAGTCGGCGCCCGCGTAGCGGATGAAGCCGAGCTTCTCGCTCATGCCCCACTCGAGGATCATCGTCCGCGCCAGGCTCGTCACCTGCGCGATGTCCTGCGACGCGCCCGAGGACACGTCCTCCATCGCCTTCTGCTCGGCGATCCGCCCGCCGCACAGCACGCGCATCGTCGCGCCCAGCCACTTGAGGCTGTAGCCCATGCGGTCCTTCTCGGGGAGGCTGAACGTCGCGCCGCCCGCGTCGCCGCGGGGGATGATCGTGACCTTGTGCAGCGGGTCCGCGTCCTTGAGCAGCGCCTGCAGCACCGCGTGCCCGGCCTCGTGGTACGCGACGAGCTTGTTCTCGTCCTTCTCACGCACCCGGCTCTTGCGCGCCCGCCCGAACTTCACCTTGTCGCGGGCCTCCTCGAAGTCCTCGTGCTCGATGAAGTCCTTGTTGTGCATCGTCGCGGAGATCGCGGCCTCGTTGATGATCGCCGCCAGGTCCGCGCCCGAGAACATGGGCGTGCCCCGGGCGACCGTCTCCAGGTTCACGTTGGGACCCAGCTTCACCTTCTTGGCGTGGACCTTCAGGATCTCCAGGCGCCCCTTGACGTCGGGCAGCGTCACACCGATCTGGCGGTCGAACCGACCCGGGCGGATCAGCGCCGGGTCGAGCACGTCCGGGCGGTTGGTCGCCGCGACGACGATCACGCCGTCCGCGGCGGAGAACCCGTCCATCTCGACCAGGATCGCGTTGAGGGTCTGCTCGCGCTCGTCGTGCCCGCCCGAGGAGAACCCGCCGCCGCGCCGTCGCCCGACCGCGTCCACCTCGTCGAGGAAGATGATGCAGGGCGACGAGTCCTTGGCCTGCTTGAACAGGTCGCGGACGCGCGAGGCGCCCACGCCGACGAACATCTCGACAAAGTCCGAGCCCGAGATCGAGAAGAACGGCACGTCCGCCTCGCCCGCGATGGCCTTGGCCAGCAGCGTCTTGCCGCACCCGGGGGGCCCGGTGAGCAGCACGCCGCGGGGGATGCGTCCGCCGAGCCTCGTGAACTTCTTGGGGTTCTTGAGGAACTCGATGATCTCGGTGACCTCGTCCTTGGCCTCCTCGATGCCCGCGACGTCCTTGAAGGTGACGCCCGTCATCTCCTTGGTCATGGTCCGGTGCTTGGACTTGCCGAAGTTGCCCAGCATGCCCGCGCCCCCGCCCGCGTTGCGCAGGCCCCGGGCGATGAAGAACCAGAAGACGAAGATGATCAGAATGACCGGGCCGAAGAACAGCAGGAACTGCGTCAGCCCCGAGGCGGGGCGCGAGCGGAACTGCCCGCTGGTCACGTCCTGCACCCGCGCCGCGATCATCTCCTTGGTCGCGGTGTTGATCGGCACGCGAACGGTCACCGCCCCCTTGGTCACGTCGTCCTGCAGCAGCTTGGCGTACACCGCGTCCTCGCGGATCTCGACCGAGCTCAGGTCGATCTCCCGGGCCTTCACGTGCGCCTCGAACTCCGCGATCGTGATCTTCTCGCCACCGGACGCGTTGGACATGAACATCACGAGCATGACGCCCAGGATGAGAATCACAACGAAGCCGAACAGCCCGCGGCTCGGGCCCGTGCCCTGCGCGCTCTTGTCGCCCGGCTTCTTGCCCTCGGGGCCCTCTTTCCCGCCCTTGGCGGGGGGCGGCTCGTCGGCGGCCATACGGATCCGGTCGGTGTTGTTCTGGCCCTGGCGGGCTTCTGATGGCGTCATGCGTGAGGCGCCTCGCTTGGGGTTCCGTGTCCGTACGGGTCACCCGAGGGTGGTGTTCATTCCTTTAGGTCCATCGTGCGGGGCGCTGCCGCCCTGAAACGCTAGGGAGGCGCCGGCTGAACTTCGAGGATTCTCCCCGCAGCGGATCCGGAACAGCCCTGAGAGCGTGAGGACCGAGAACGATCGGGGCGAACCCCCTACCAGTCCGCCCGCAGCTCCGCGACGATGTCCCTCGCCAGCTCTCGGATCGCCTGTCGCTGGGCGATCTCGCGGCGCTCGCCCGTGCCTCGGGCGGGGGCGTACGTTCCCGTCGCCGCGAACGAGCGCCGAGACACCAGCACCTCGCCCGACCGGTTGTCGCGCCAGGTGAAGTCCACGCTCAGCGTCAGCGCGTTCTCCTGCACCAGCCCCACGCCGGGCGTGTTGGACAGGTTGGTGACCGATTCGGAGGCCAGCACCCCGTCGAGCGTCGTGTCCGCCCGGTCGGGCGCGACAACCACCCAGGGCGTGCTGCGCTGGATCTCGGAGATGATCGCCTCGGTCAGGTCGAACTCGACGCCCGTCGCGAAGGTCGTGTTGTCGAACATCGGCACCGCGATGGTCCGCACGTCGTCCGAGTGGGTCCACCCGAAGGCGTACCCCTGGCTCGGGTTGGACGCGCACCCGAACGCCAGGGCGGCGCTGAGCACCGCCAGCATCACGCCCAGGCTCCGCGTCGCTGCGATCACGGCAGCTCCTCGATCGGAATCACATCGGGCGAGCCGGTGTCCCCCGGAGCATCCTGCGGCTCGGGGACGGGATCGGGCGCCGGGGCGGGTGCGACAACGGTCTCAGCGCGCGGCACCGGGCGGGTGACGGCGCTGGGCGCCGGCGCGAGTTCATCCTCGGGCGCCTCCATCCAGCCCTTGTCGATCATCAGGTCGATCGCGTCGCTGGCCGCGGCGCTGGTCGGGTGGCGCTTGAGCAGGCGCCGCAGCGTGAACCTGGCGCTCGCCTCGTCGCCCTGCTTCAGGTACCAGTTGGCGGTGGTGAGCAGCTGCTGGGCGCCCGACTCGTCGATGCGGACGAGCATGCCCGCGGTGATGCCCTCGCGCTGGGCCGTGCCCGGGCGCCTGCGGATGAAGTCCTCGATCAGCAGCCTGGCCTCGACGAGGCCCGCCGAGTCGTACTTGGGCCCCTTGAACCGGCTGACGTTCGCCTTGATCTGGCGCAGCTCCGCGTACTCGCGGTGCTCCGAGTCCGGGTAGTTGGCGACGAAGATCTCGTACATCTCGCTGGCGAGCTTCATCTCCCGCCTTCGGTAGTAGTGGTCCGCCAGATCCAGCGCCGCCTTCTCACTCAGCAGCGAGCCGGGCGTGCGCTCCTGCACGCGGATGAGCAGCTCCTCGCCCGTCGGGCGGGCGTTCTCGACGCGCATGCCCAGGAACTTGCGACGCAGCCCGTTGATGTAGCGGACGCCGATGTCGTACTCCCGCTGCACCGCCTTGGGGAACGAGTCGCTGGCGGAGAAGTCGCGGATGACCGTCTCGTAATCGAACAGGGCCTTGTACTCGTCGTCGCTGGCGACCCGGGCGTCGCCCCGCAGCAGGTAGGCCTCCGCCAGGTACGGGTTCTGCGTCCGCTTGTTGGCCTCGAGCCACGGGCTCAGGATCTTGAGCGCCTTGCCCGGCTGCTCAGCCGCCAGGTGGCGCCTCGCCTCACCCATCGTCCACGCGTCGGTCCCGGGCTCGGGCGCCTGGGTCTGCACCCAGCCCGTGTCGTCATCGAGCTGGAACTCGCGGGACTGGGCCAGGGCCGGGGCGCTCGTCGCCAGCAGCGCGAGCGCGGCCGCGCCGATCCGATGTGGGGTGTGTCGCATCATCTGAGGAGAGAATAGCGGGCTCCCCGCGCCCCGGTACCCTGCCCCCATGGAGCTCACCCCCCTCCGCCAGTTCATCGCCATCTGCGAGCACGGGCACATCACCCGTGCCGCGGAGGCTCTGGGCGTGACCCAGCCCGCGCTCAGCGCCATGCTCAAAAAACTCGAATCCGAGGTGGACGCCGAGCTGCTCCACCGCACCGGGCGGGGCGTGGAGCCCACCGACGCTGGCCAAGCCTTCCTCGAGCACGCCCGGGGGGCGGTCCGCCAGGCGGAGGACGCCGTCACGGCTGTCCGCGAGCTCGTCGGGCTGGAGCACGGGTCCATCCGCGTCGGTGGAGGCGCGACCGCCGTGGGCTACGTCCTGCCCCGCGTCATCTCCCGCGTCCACAAGGACCTGCCCGGACTCCGCTTCCTCATCAAGGAAGGCGGCTCGGGCAGCGTCGCCCAGGGCGTCCTCGCGGGCGAGCACGACCTGGGCATCGTCACCGAGCCCGTCACCCTGCCCGGTTCCTCCGACCTCATGCGCGTCGCCACCTTCAGCGACGAGCTGCGCCTGATCGTGCCCCGCGGGCACGCGCTCGAGGGGCGACGCAGCTTCCGCTGGAACGACCTCGACGCCCAGCCCGTCGTCGCCTTCGAGGCGGGCAGCGCCGTCCGCACGCTCATCGACAGCGCCGCCGGCTCGCACGGCGTCGCGCTCGACATCGTCATGGAGCTGCGCTCCATCGAGTCGATCGTCCAGATGGTCCGCGCCGAGATCGGCATCGGGTTCGTCTCCCGCTTCGCCCTCGAGGCCGACCCGAAGCTGGGCGCGGGCCTCCGCTGCGCCGACGCCAAGCTCACGCGCGAGCTCTCGGTCGTGCGGAGGCGTGACCGCATCCCCTCGCACGCCGCCGCGGCCTTCGAGCGCGCCCTCCTCGCGACCCTCCGCGAGAAGCCCAGCCGGCGCGCCACCCGCTAGTGCCTACGGGCAGCCCGAGGCGAACGCGCTCAGGAACGCCAGGATGTCGTCGAAGTCGAGCACTCCGAACGCGGGCGCGATGTCCGCGATCGGCTGCGACGTGTTGAAGGCCGTGAGGAACGCGAG
>JAJDDH010000370.1 GCA_029260415.1 Phycisphaerales bacterium
GAACATGCGAATCTCCCTTGACCGGCGCACGCGACGCCAGGGTAGGAGCATACCCACACCTCGGTTCAAAGTTCATGCGAGCCGGTGGATCCCGTCTCAGGCGGCCTTGCGGGGCGATGCCTCAGCGCTGGCGTCCTCGACTTCCTGCAACGCCCAGTGCGCCACATCGCGGATGGTCACGATCCCGACGCAGGCTCCCCGCTCGTTGATCACAGGCAGGCAGGAGACCTTCTTGTCGAGCATCTGCCTGCACGCCTCAGCCGCCCCCACGGTCGGGGCGCACGTCATCGGCGCCCGCGTCATGATCTGGTGCACGTGCTTGCGCAGCGTGAACGCGTCGCACGACCGCTCCGTGGGAGTCCCCGCGAACGGGCTGATCTCCCGGAACACGTCCCGGTCCGACACCAGCCCCACGAGCTTGCCCTCTTCGATCACCACCAGATGGTGGAACGGCGCCCGCTCGAACACCCGGCGCACCTCGCTCAGCGAGCGGTCCATATCGACCGTCAGCACCTTCTTGGTCATGATGTCCTTGACGAGAACGCCCATGCGTCGGTCTCCTCCGGTCTCCCGGATCTATCGGTCCGCCGGGCCCGCTCGTAGACTCCGCCTGCCATGACCAGCCCCAACTCGCCGCATCCATCCCAGCCCGGGTCCGAGAACCCCGCCTCCATCTGGGCGCCCTGGCGCCTGGGCTACCTCGAGTCTCTCGACGAGGACGGCCCGCCCCCCAGACAGGGCAGCGCCACCGGGTGCTTCCTCTCCGACGACTGGCTCGCGCCCGACGCCGACGAGGCCAACCACGTCATCGTGCGCACGAGCGAGGGCATGATCCTGCTCAACGCCTACCCCTACGCCAACGGGCACCTGCTCGTCGCCCTGGGCGAGGGGCGCCCGACGCTGCTGGACTACAGCCCAGAGCAGCGGGCCGCGCTCTGGCGCCTCGTGGACACCGCGACCGGGCTCATGCAGAGCGCCCTCGAACCCCAGGGGATCAACATCGGGATCAACCAGGGTCGCGCCGCGGGCGCGGGCGTGCCCGGGCACCTGCACGTGCACCTGGTCCCCCGCTGGTCGGGCGACGTGAACTTCATTTCGACAGTCGGCCAGATCCGCGTCATCCCCAGCGCGCTCGAGCAGATGGCGCAGCGATACCGCAAGGCGTGGGCGCTGATTCAATCGAAAGCATGAACGCTTAGGCCGCGAGCGACAGGTCGCACGCCACGCCCACGTCCCAGGCCTGGCCCGATTCGCGGCAGCGCGACACGTACCCCGTCCGCCCGGGTGTGACCTCGCCGTTGAAGTACAGCTTGATCCGTGAGCCCGTCGGCGCCGCCTGATTCAGGCGGACCCCCAGCCCCCGGATCGACGCGTCGATCAGCTCCGCCCGCGCCAGGCGGACGTCGCCGTCGTCGGTCGTGATCGTCGCGATCGCGTGCCCGCGGGTCGCCTGGCGCGACTCGCTGCGGCGCTCGGTCGTGCCCGTTCGGGCCTGGGCGATCGGGATGGACGCTTGCGGCTCCACGCCCGGGCTATCGGACAGTGATCCGCCCCACTGAAGCGCGATCCAGAAGCTCACACCGGGATTCAGCCCCCGAGCTTGCCCGCCAGCAGGAACGCCAGCTCCAGGCTCTGGGCGTAGTTCAGGCGTGGATCGCAGGGCGAGGCGTAGTTCACGCCCAGATCCTCCTCACGCACGCCCGAGGCCCCGCCCACGCATTCCGTCACGTCCTCGCCCGTCAGCTCGAAGTGGACCCCGCCCAGCACCGTCCCCGCCTTCGCGTGCACGTCGATGACCTGTTCCAGCTCTTCGAGGATGGAGTCGAAGGACCTCGTCTTGACTCCCGAGTCGGTCGTGATCCCGTTGCCGTGCATCGGGTCGGACATCCACAGCACGCGCTTGCCCGCGTCGTGCACCGCGCCCACCAGCCCTGGCAGGGCCGAGGCGACATTGGACGCGCCGAGCCTCGAGATCAGCACCAGCTTGCCCGGTTCGTTGCTCGGGTTGAGCGTCTCGATCAGCTCCAGCACCTCGCCGGGCTCCGCCTTGGGCCCGACCTTCACGCCCACCGGGTTGCGGATGCCGCGGAAGAACTCGATGTGCGCCCCATCGAGCGAGCGCGTCCGCTCCCCGATCCACGGCAGGTGGGTGGTCAGGTCGAACCACCCCTGCTTGCGCGGGACCTGCCTGGTCTGCGCCGATTCGTAGATGAGGTTCAGCCCCTCGTGGCTCGTGTAGAACTCGACGCGGGTCAGGTCCTCGACGCTCTTCTCGCCCAGGGCCTCCATGAACCGCAGCCCGTCGGCGAGGGTCTCGCTCATCGCCCGGTACTGCGCCCGGCGCTCGCCCGACAGCCCCGCGTGCTCCATGAAGCGCAGGTCCCAGTACTCCGGGTGGTGGATGTCTGCGAACCCGCCCTCCACCAGCGAGCGGATGAAGTTGAGCGTCATCGCCGCGTGCTGGTAACCCCGGACCATCAGGTGCGGGTCGGGCGCCCGCTCGCGCTCGCTGAAGCCCGCCTCGTTGACCAGGTCCCCGAAGTAGCTCGGGAGGGTTACCTCGCCGCTGTCGGTCGTCCGCGTCTCTGTCGGGCTCGACCGGGGCTTGGCGTACTGCCCCGCGAACCGCCCCACCCGCGTCACGGGCGACTTGAGCCCGTGCACGAGCACCAGGGACATCTGCAGCAGGATCTTGAGCTTGTTGGCGACCAGATCCCCACGGCAGTCCGCCAGCGTCTCGGCGCAGTCGCCCCCCTGCAGCACGAACCGCTCGCCCGCCTGGGCCTGGGCGATCTCGGACCTGAGACGTTCAATCTCCCAGCTTGTAACGAGCGGGGGAAGGCTGCGGAGTTTGTCGCT
>JAJDDH010000371.1 GCA_029260415.1 Phycisphaerales bacterium
AGCCCGTCACCCCGGCCTCCTCGGCCCGCTGCGCCTCACGCCCCGCGTCGCGCACCACCTGGCTGATCACCGGGGGCGTCTCGGCGCCCGTGAGCGCCGTGTTGTCCATCAGCGGGCGGATGAACATCGAGCCCGCCGCCGCCGCCGCGAGCCCCGCCGCCGCCGCGAACCACGGCGCCTTGCGCTTCCACATCGCCTCACGCACCACCGCGACGGGCATCAGGTTCGCCTGCAGCGTCCCCTTGCCCAGCACCTGCGCCGCGAGCCCGTACGCCGTCGCCATGTTCAGGCTCGCGCCCTGGAACTCGCCCGCCTGCGGGCCGTCCACGCTCAGGCGCTTGAACTGCTCCATGCGGTACACGTCCAGCTGCAGCTGCTGCTTGAGGTACTTCCGCAGCCCGGGCAGCTTGAACGTCGAGCCCAGCCCGATGAGCCGCTCCAGCTCCGCCTCGGGGTGGATCGACTGGTAGTACCCGATCGAACGCTGCACCTCCTGCACCAGATCCCCGAATACCGGGCGCATCGCCTGGAAGACGTGCCTCGCGTGCTTGGTCTGCTCCGCCTCTTTCTTGAGCTTCTCCGCCTTGGAGTAGCTCAGCTTGAAGGTGTTGACCAGCGCCTCGGTGAACTGGTGCCCACCGATGGGGAACGTCCGCACCCACACCCGACCCGCGTCGGCGATGATCAGGTCCGTCGCGACCGAACCGATGTCCAGCAGGATCGTCCCGGGCGTCTTCTCTGTAAAGGACAGGTCGTTGGCCAGCGCGTTGTACGCCGCGATGGGCGAGAGCGTCGCCAGATCGGGCGTCACGCCCACGTCGCCCAGCATGGTCAGCAGGTCGTTGATCCGCTTGGTCGTCACGGCGAAGATGCCGACCTCCACCTCCGGGCTGTCCTCGCTCGCGAACGTCTGGAAGTCCCACTCGACCTCTTCCAGCGGGAAGGGGATCTGCTGGACCGCCTCGAACTTCACGATGTCGGGCACCTTCTTGGGCTCGACCGGGGGCAGCTTGGCGAACCGCGCGAACGACTGGTGACCCGGGATCGAGATCGCGATCGTCGCCCCGGACAGGTCGTAGCGGGACGCGAGCATCCCCAGCGTGACGCGCATCGCGTCGTCCTTGTCGATCTCGGGCGTCGAGAGCACCTTCGGATGATTGATCACGGCGAAGTCGAGGACCGTCAGGTCGTCCCCGTCCGCCTGGAGCTTGAGCGCCTTGATCGCGCCGTAGCCGATCTCGATGCCCCAGCAGATGTTCGATGATGGCATGGTCTGGCCTCGCATGGAGGGGCCCGCCTCCGGGCCCCATGGGGGGCGGATGGTACACGCGACGCGTCCGGGCGTGGACAGGGGGCCCGTTCCCGAATGTCGCTCTGGTCAATTTACGGTCCGCCCCGACCCGTGTTCCGCCCCGGATCGCCCCCCGTGACAGAGCCGTGACACTCCGCCGGGCGCCCGAACCGGGTCACCGCCGGCGATCAGACGAACAGCGCCGCCGCGGCGGTCGTGAGCATCGCCGAGCCCTGCTGGTCCATCGACGCCGCGTAGTTCAGGAGCTGACCCCTCGAGACCGGAGCCGCCTTGGCCGCCGCGACCAAGGCGCCCGTCGAGGCCCAGCGGGTCGGGTTCTGCTGCCAGGCCAGAGAGCTCACCAGATCATCCGCCTTGCCCTCGACGAGCAGCTTCAGCAGCTCCTGGTCCTGCTTGGCAACGTTGTTCCGGGCCTCCGCGGCCTCCGGGGTCTCCCCGGACAGGGCCTGCTGGTCCCCGAACGCGGGCCCCACGTGCGACAGGTCCGCCGAGGCAACGACCAGGGTCTTGCCCCCCACCTCCGCGATCGCCGCCTTCAACGCGTCCACAAACGCTCCCAGGCCAAGGCCTTGCTCGTCGTACGACGCCCCCCCGTTCCGCGCGGGGTCGTGCACCAGGGCGCTGTACACCGGCACGAACGAGCCGTCCTCCGCGGCGCCCAGGCAGTGCTGGATCCAGGGGATCTGCAGCTCGATCGAGTGCTCTCGCTCGTGGTCGAAACGGTGGGTGTACAGCAACTCGGCGCTGTCCTTGCCCAGCTTCTCATCGAGCGTCTGCTTGAACCGGGCGTCCAGCGGGCACGTCCCCAGGGGCGTTTCGTAGGCCTTGTCACAGCCGCAGACCCCGGTCGCTGAACCGAAGTGATTGGTACCAAGGACAATAACGCGATCCGGTCGATCCGCGACCCGCATCCGCCCCCACGCCGCGGCGTAGTTGATCCACGACCTGGCGTACTCGTTGCCCGGCACGATCAGCACGCTGGGCAGCTCGTCGAATGTCGGGTTGTCCGCGTTCTCCAGGGCCTTGGCCATCCACTGATCGAAGACTTCCCCGATCAGCCCGGGGCCCTGCTCGGCCTTCTGGTCATCTGTCGCTTCCTTGCCCACCTTCTGCATCACCAGCGCGTCGGCAAACTGGGCCGTGGTCGCCGGGGGCAGGGTGTCGCTGGCGTCGAAATCCGCCCGCATGCTCGCGTCGAGGGCCTCGAAGGTCGGCCCCTCGATCAGGGCCGCGTCATCGAGCTGGGCGACGAGCGACTGCATCGTTTCAAGGGTCAGGCCCCGCCCGACCTCGCCGACGATCTGTTCCACGCTCCGAGACCCGTCCAGGAGCGGGAGCAGCTGCTGGACCGCCGGGTGCGTCGCGACGACCTTGCCCGAGATCTGCTGGGCGTCCGCAAGACCCAGCAGCACCTGCTGCTTCCCGTCCGGACCCTGGACCGGCATCGGGAACGCACGCACCTTCCGGAGGCGGGGCTGGACCTGGTGGCTCGCGTTGGGATCGAACTTCGGGGCGGCGGGCGGGTTCTGGTCGGTCATCTCTGGCTCCATGGATCGATCGGATCCTAGGGGGCCCCCGCTGGACGCCGCGAGACTGACGCCTAGACTTTCAGCCCGATTCTCGACAACCGCCCCGCGACGGGTCGGACGCCTGGGAGGCGACGTGAGACCCGGGGAATACCGATGACGGAAGGACGCGCCATGCTCGATGGCATCAAGGCCGGGCAGACCATCAAGTGCACCATCACGGGCGAGCCCAAGGCGCAGGACGCCTCGGACACCATCGTCCGCCTGATGCGTCGCGACCCCGACATCAAGCGCGCCCTCACCCGCGCCCAGCGCCTGCGACGCCAGCGGATGCACAGCTACATCCGCGGCAACCGCGTCTGGCACGCCCGCGAGCGCTGCTCGAACATCGCCAAGGTCCAGACCGGCGCGACCTGGCAGATGCCCTACACCGTGGACATCGCCCCCGACCTCAACGCGGTCGGCGCGTACGTCAAC
>JAJDDH010000372.1 GCA_029260415.1 Phycisphaerales bacterium
GAGGACGGGCGGCGCCCGTCGCTGGCGGACGTGCTGGGCGAGCTCGAGAGCGCCGAGGCGCAGTCCGCGGCGGTCGAGCTCGAACGCATTGTCAGTGTCCAGACGGGGGGCAAGGGCGATCGCTTCAACGACTACTGGCGTCAGTGCCTAGAGCGCCTGAAAATCCAGGAGATGGCGCGCCCCGCGGGCGCGTCGGAACCCGAAGGCGTCGGGGGCGGTACCACCCCCGCCGACGGCGCCGGGAACGACTCGGACGATCTCGCGGAGCTGCTCGCCCTCGGGCGGCTCCATCAGCAACACGGAAAGAACCCTGCAGCCAAGCTGCTCGGGGACTGAATCAGGCCAATGATCTCCCCGGCTGCCCTGTTCTGGGCCAGCGCGGGACCACCAAGGACTCGGTGCAGGAGACATCTGTGATCAGCAACCTCCACCCGGCATTGAACGAGCTGCTCCGCATGGGCGAGAGGCGCGGCTGGCTCAGCTACGAGGAACTCAACAACACCCTCCCCGACGAGTGGGTCGACCCCAAGCGCGTCGACGAGCTGCTCGTGCTGATCGATCGCTTCGGCATCGAGCTCATCGACGAGATGTCGTACCGGGCGCGGGTGTACCGGGCGAGCAAGTCGCGCAACAGCCGGACCAACGCGGCCGCGAACGAGCCCAACGTCCTGCCCAAGCGGTTCCGGGCGATGAGCGTCGCCGGGGGCGAGCGGGACACGACCGAGCAGATGCAGGTCCGCCTGAACGCCCCCCACCACGCGGCGGGGCTGAGCGACCAGGCGGAGGCGGACGTTGCCGAGGCGGCGTCGATGGACGCCGAGACGGTGCAGCGTGAGCTGGAGGAGGCGGCCGCGGAGGACGGGGCCAACCGCAGGATCGATGATCCCGTGCGGATGTATCTGACGCAGATGGGGTCGATCCCGCTGCTGACGCGCGAGGAGGAGATCCGCCTGGCGAAGAAGATCGAGACGACACGGATGATCTTCAGGCGGCGCTGCCTGGAGTGCGACTACATCGTCTCCCAGGCGGTGGACATCCTGCGGATGGTCGATCGGGGCGAGCTGCCCTTCGACCGGACGATGCGGATCTCGACGGCCGAGGAGAACCACAAGGACATCCTCGCGGCGCGGATCCCGGCGAACCTGCCCACGATCGAGTCGCTGCTGCAGAAGAACCGCGAGGCGTGGGACGAGGCGTGCGCGCAGCCCAAGGGCGCCGCGGGCACGGCCAAGCGCAACGCGATCATCAAGCAGATGGAATCACGCAGGCGTCGCATCGCGGCGCTGACCGAGGAGCTGTGCCTGCGGACGGGTCGGATCGTGCCGCTGATGCGGAAGCTCAAGTCCATCAGCACGAAGATGGAGGACCTGGCCAAGAAGATCGCGCACGCCGAGCGGTACCCGAAGAAGTACGACACGGACGACGTCGACGTGATGCGTGAGGAGCTCGACGGTCTGCGCCGCCTGGTGATGGAGGACCCGACGGAGCTGGCGGCCCGGGCCCAGAACATCGGGACCGTCTACTGGGAGTACGAGCAGGCCAAGCGGGACCTCTCGGGCGGCAACCTGCGCCTGGTCGTGTCGATCGCCAAGAAGTACCGCAACCGGGGCCTGAGCTTCCTGGACGTGATCCAGGAGGGCAACACGGGCCTGATGCGCGCGGTCGACAAGTACGAGTACAAGCGCGGGTACAAGTTCAGCACGTACGCGACGTGGTGGATCCGCCAGGCGATCACCCGCGCCATCGCGGACCACGCGCGGACGATCCGCATCCCCGTGCACATGATCGAGACGATGACCAAGCTGCGCAACATCCAGAAGGCGGCGCTGCAGGAGACGGGCATCGAGCCGACCATGGAGGAGCTGGGCGAGCGGGCGGGCATGAGCCTGAGCGAGACGCGCCGGGTCATGAAGATCTCCCGCCACCCCGTCAGCCTGGACCGCCCGGTGGGCGAGAGCGAGGACTCGTACTTCGGCGACTTCATCGAGGACAGCAACCAGGCGGCGCCCGACGAGGCGGCGGCCCAGGACATGCTCAAGGGACGCATCGAGCAGGTGCTCAAGACGCTGACGTACCGCGAGCGGGAGATCATCAAGCTCCGCTACGGCATCGGCGACGGGTACACGTACACCCTCGAGGAGGTCGGGCGGATCTTCAAGGTGACGCGTGAGCGCGTTCGCCAGGTCGAGGCCAAGGCGATCCGCAAGCTGCAGCACCCGGTCCGCTCGCGCAAGCTCCAGGGCTTTGTGGACGAGGCGCCCCAGAGCAAGAACGCGGCCGAGTCGGCCTGAGCAACCGAGCCACGTCCGCGCGTTGAAACGGGCGACGCACTGGTAAGGTGCGCCGCCCGTGCAGCATACGAGAGAAGCGAAGAGTGGCTCAGGCCGTCTTGCGGCGACGCTTGGTCAGCGTCAGGGCGCCAAGACCGAAGAGGGTGGCGACACCCGGGGTCGGCACGGTCGAGAAGTTGTCGAACCCGGCGCCGGCGCCGCGGACGCGGGTGCCGATGAAATCCATCCGCACGGCGTAGATGTCGGCCTCGGCGTGGTCGAACGTCCATGTCCAGGGGGCGGAGACGAGGTCGTTGGTGTTCTCGTCGGGGCTGTCACCCAGGG
>JAJDDH010000373.1 GCA_029260415.1 Phycisphaerales bacterium
CGTCGGCGATCGCGTCGCGGCAGATGGGCTCCGCGGTCTCGTACTCTCCCGCGCTGACGTAGGTTGTGATCGCGTTGGCCTTGGCGGTGATGGTCCGTGGGTTGGTCTCGCCCAGCTGCGTGCGCATGTCGTCCGCGGCACGGTCGAGCAGGGGCGCCGCCTCCGCGTGGCGCCCCTGCTGGGCGTACGCGACCCCGAGCGACGAGACGCACCCCATGGTCAGCGGGTGGGTCGGGCCCAGCACCTCGTCGGCGAACTCCATCGCCTGCTGCAGGATCGGCGCGGCCTTGTCGGACTGCCCGCGGCGCGAATAGAACGTGCCCAGGTTGGCGGTGTAAATTACCGTGATCGGGTGGTCGGGACCCAAGTGCTCGTTCGCCAGGTCCATCGCCCGGACGAGGGAGGCTTCCGAGTCGTCGAACTCGCCCTCTTCGAGCAGGAGGAGACCGAGGTTGGCCAGTGCCGCGATGGTCGAGGGATCGCCCTCGCCCTCGCGTTCCAGGAGCGCATCAACGACCTGACGCTGGATGGGCATCGCCTCGTTGCTCTGGTTGCTGGCGATGAGTGTCTGGGCCAGTCGCGCCCGGGCGGTGACGGCCTGCGTGCTGTCGGGGCCGAACAACAGCTCGCTCTCTCGGATGACCTCGCGCAGCATGCGGACGGATTCTTCGTACTCGCCTCGCTCTCGAAGGACTACCGCGAGGGTGAGACGTGCTTCCAGTGCGAGCTCGCCCGCGCTCGGGTCCTGCGCGGTGGCCCGGATGATCTGGCTGAGGGCCTGCTCGGCCTCGTCGTAGGCGCCGTCCTCGGCGCTGAGACTCGCGAGCCCGAGGCGGGCGCGGAGCAGGCGCTGCTCGCCCCCGACCCCGGATGCTGTGTACGTGGTCTCGGCGCGGGTGAGGTACTCGCGGGCCCGGCCCCATTCGCCCAGGGCGGCGTAAGTGAACCCGATGGCCTCCTCGATCGAGGCCTGGATGAGCGGTCGGTCCGCGAAGTCGGACCCGATGGAGGCCGCGGCGACATCAACCGCCTCGCGCACCGTGACGTCGCGTCCCAGGTTCTCGGGCATCGCCGCGGCGAGCAGGTCGTGGGTGAGGAAGGTGTTGACCCGCAGCGCCGCGTCGCGCTCGTCGCGGGCCGCGTCTCGGGCCAGGGTTCGCTCGACCGCGAGCACGCTGGAGACGACGACGCCCGCGACGAGCAGGAGTGTTGCGGCGGTGATCGCCAGCACGAGCGGGCGGTGACGACGGGTGAACTTGCGGAGCTGGTAGAGGGTGGTGGGCGGCCGAGCACTGATCGGCTCGTCGCGGAGGTAGTGCTCGATATCGGCGCGGAACTCGGAGACGCCCGGGTACCGGCGGGCGGGGTCCTTCTCGATCGCTTTGGCGACGATCGTTTCCAGGTCACCCCGCAGGCTCGGGTCCGTGCTGCCCAGGCGGGTGGGAGTCTGCTCTTGTACGCGGCGCAGCGCCTCGAAGACGGTGGTGTCGCCGACCTCGATCGGGAGCGAGCCCGTGAGCAGCTCGTAGAGCACAACGCCCAGGGCGTAGACGTCGGCGCGGGTGTCCACCGCGTCGGCGTTGGAGGTCGCCTGCTCCGGGCTCATGTAGGCGAGCGTGCCCACGATCTGGCCCGGGGAGGTGTTCATCGTGACGCTCTCGACCTCGGAGGCGATCATGCGGGCGACGCCAAAGTCCAGGACCTTGGGCAGGCCCTCGGGCGTGACGAGGATGTTCGCGGGCTTGAGGTCGCGGTGGACGACGCCCTTCTGGTGGGCGTGGTGCACCGCGTCGCAGATCGCGCTGAAGAGCGCGAGCCGGTTGGGGGTTGACAAGCTGAACTCGCGGGCGTGGTCGAGCAGCGGGCGACCCTCGACCAGCTCGAGCGCGAAGAACGGCTCGCCTGACTCGGTCGTGCCCGCCTCGTAGATCTGGGCGACGCCCGGGTGCTTGAGGCGCCCGAGCATCTGCGACTCGAACTCGAAGCGCCGGAGCAGGGTGCTCGAGAGCAGGCCCGGGCGGATGAGCTTGAGCGCGACCCGACGGGCGGGGTTGTCCTGCTGGGCCTCGTAGACGACGCCCATGCCGCCGTCGCCGAGCTTCTTGATGATCCGGTAGGCGCCGACGCGCTCGGGCATCGGCGCGGTGGTGATGGGCGTCGCCGGAGACTCGAACGCGGCCTCGAGGCGGGTCGAGTGCGCCCGCTCCGCGGCGAGCAGCGCGCGGACCCGCTCAACGACCTCGGGCTGATCGGTCTCGTGGGTCGCGAGGATCGCTTCGCGTTCCTGCTCGGGCAGGTCGCACACGCTCTGGAACAGACGGTCGACGGCGGCGAAGTCGGGCTCAGGCATCGGCGGGGGCCTCACCTGTCTCGCTCAGTCGCGCGGCGAGCCATGCGCGGCACATCCTCCACTCACGGGCGACGGTCGCGCGGGAGATTCCGATGAGCTCGCCCGCGTCCTCGGCGGTCATCCCCGCGAAGTACCGGAGCTCGACCAGTCGGGCCTTGCGCTCGTCGAGCCTGGCCAGCTCGTCGAGGGCCTCGTCCACGGCGATCAGGTCGAGCATCTGTGTCTGGCCCGGCGCATCAGCCTCGGGCTGGACCTCGACGCGCTTCCAGTCGCCCCCGCGCTTGAGGCGGTTCTTGGTTCGGGCGTGGTCCACAAGGATCTGGCGCATGGCCCGGGCGGCGACGCCGAAGAAAATCCGGCGGTCCCCCGAGGCCAGGGCGGGGTCGCTGGCGAGCTTCATGTAGGCCTCGTGGACGAGGGCGGTGGCCTGGAGGGTGTGTCCGTCACGTTCGCCCGCCATCTGAGCGCCGGCCATGGAGCGGAGCTGGTCGTAGACGAGCGGGAGGAGCTCGTCCACGGCATCGCTCTGCCCGTCGGAGACGCGGGCCAGGAGCAGGGTGACGGTTTGCCGCAGATCGTCCAAGTCGTTCTCCCAGCGGTGATTGTACGAGATCTGGCTGGGCGGGACCCGGAATCTTGGATCCTGTCTGAGGCGCTTCTGGCGTTGTTATCGCACTCCCGGGCGTGGGGTGTGCTTGTCCCCCGTTGAACCGGACACCAAACCAAGCCAGGAGACCGCCATGAACCGCCTCTCGAACCGAATCAAGCCCACGACCGCGCTGCTTGCGATGCTCGCCCTGACGGGCGGGGCCGCGGCGGACACCATCGTCGGGGATCTCACATGGACCAGCGGGAGCGTCATCGACGTGACCGAGGATCTGCTGATCCAGGGAACGCTCAGCGTCGAGCCCGGGGTGACGGTCAACGTTGTCAGCGGCGCCGAGATCATCGTGCAGAGCGGTGGGTCGCTCAATGTGCAGGCCAGCGAGGCCCAGCCCGCGATCTTCCAGCCAGCCTCGGGGCGTTGGGACGGGATCAACTTCGAGGCCGGCTCGAGCGGAACGCTCAGCCACGCGGCGGTCCGCGGCACGCAGAACATCGCGGTGCACGTGATCAGCGCCTCGGTGTCCTTCGAGGGCTCCGAGATCTCTGATGTCCGCGCCTCGGCCCAGGAGCAGAGCGTGTTCGGCATCTACGCCAGCGACGACGCGCAGATCGATGTCGCCTGGAGCAAGATCTTCGACCTCGTGGGCCCGTCAGGCAACGATGGCGACGGGGGTGCGGGCGGGACGATCGTCAGCCCAGCCGCGGACGGGAACAACGGGCATGTCAATGGCTACAACGGTCCCCATGCCGGCGACGGCGGTGACGCGGACGACGGCAACCACGGGGGCGACGCCGCCGCGATTCGCCTGTACTCCGGCGCGACCGCTTCTGTGTCGTACTCGCACATCTCCGCAATCACCGGCGGCGATGGCGGCGCGGGCGGCTTCGGGGGTTCGGGGGCCCGAGGCGGCAACGGCGGTGACGGCATCGCGTTTGTCATCGTCGGAAACGGCGGCAGGGGCGGCAACGGCGGCGACGCGGGCCTGGCCGGCAACGGCGGGGACGGCGGCGACGCCGCGGCGATCTGGGCCTCCGACCCAGCCGCCCAGGTCCTCGTCTTCCAGAACCTCGTCTACGACATCGTCGGCGGCTCGGGCGGCAAGGGCGGACGCGGTGGCTACGGCGCCCAGGGCGGCTCGGGCGGCAACGGCGCCGACACGGGCATCACCTTCGTCTGCGGCGGCAACGGCGGCAACGCGGGCTACTGCGGCGATGACTCGGACGGCGGCGACGGCGGCGACGCCGGATCGGCCAACGCCCTGGTCGTCGAGAACCCCGCGGTCCGCGCCATCTTCAGCCAGAACACCGTCGTGGACATCCTTCCCGGCGCTCGGGGTGACCGGGGCGATCGCGTCAACACCACCACCCCCGCCTACGGCGGCAACGGCGGCGTCGGCGGCTGGCCCAACTACTGCGAGGGCTCCGACGGCTCCGATCGCGCCCGCCCGAACAACGGCGTCAACGGCCCGTACGGCGCGTACGCCGACTCCGCCGGCCTCATGGCGAGCAGCTCGACCGCGGGCATCCAGGCCCAGGCGATCAACAACATCTTCTCGATCGGCGCCCTGTCCGACGCCTACGCGTTCATCTCCAACGGCTCGGGGATCATCGCCTCGGACTCAAACCTGTTCGACACCGGCGCGATGGAGGACTACTTCACGGGTTCGGGAACCACCTCGCTCGGGTTTGCGTTCGTGCTGGGCGACCCGATGTTTGCCGACGCCGGCAGCGCCGACTTCCGCGTCATCCCCGGATCGCCCGCGATCGATTCCGGTGACTCGTTCAACGTTTCGTCACTGGGCATGTCGGTCGATCTGGACGGCAACCCACGCATCGTGGACGACGCGGACACCGCCAACACCGGGCTCTTCGACCCGATCGACATGGGCGCCTACGAGCTGAGCGTGACGCCCGACTGCCCGGCGGACTTCGCCGAGCCCTTCGGCACGCTCGACTTCTCCGACGTGCTCGGGTTCCTGACCGCGTTCGGGTCCATGGATCCCGCGGCGGATCTGGCGGCGCCCTCGGGCGAGTTCGACTTCTCTGATGTGCTGAGCTTCCTCGGCTCGTTCGGCGCCGGCTGCCCGTAAGACGTTCTTGAACGGCTTGGCCGGTTCACGCCCCTCGGTCCGCAAGGATCGGGGGGTGTTTCATGCGCGGATCACCACGGGTTTTTGACGTGGCAGGCCCGACCCGTCTTGACAATGTAGTCCTGGTGGTAGTCCTCGGCCGCCCAGAACCGCTCGGCGGGCTCGACCTGGGTGACGATGTCTCTGCGGAAGCGGTCCGACGCGTTGAGCTTGGCGATGTACGCCCGGGCCTGCTCGAGTTGCTTGTCGCTGGTGGTCCAGACGCCCGAGCGGTACTGATCACCAATGTCCGGGCCCTGGCGGTTGAACTGCGTCGGGTCGTGCATGTCGAAGAAGGCCCGGAGCAGACGCTCGAAGGTGATCCGCCTGGGGTCGAAGACGACCTTCACCGTCTCCGCGTGCCCAGACTTGTGGGAGAGCACGTCCTCGTAGGTGGGGTTCTTGACATCGCCCTGCATGTATCCGCTCTCGGCGCTGAGCACGCCCTCGCCTTGCTGGAAGTAGTGCTCGATGCCCCAGAAGCACCCGCCCGCGAAGTACGCGGTTTGCGTCTTGACGGGCATGGCGCCAGCCGGGAGCGAGGCGCCCTTCTCACTGAACTCGAGTGAGGCGGAGTTGAGGCAGAAGCGCAGCCCGGTGGGGCGGGGGCCGTCCTCGAAGACGTGCCCGAGGTGCGAGTCGCAGCGGGCGCACTCGATCTCGATGCGCTGCATGCCCAGCGTGTTGTCGGGGATCTGGGTGACGTGGTCCTCGTCGAAGGGCGTGAAGAAGCTGGGCCAGCCCGTGCCCGAGGTGAACTTGTGATCGCTGGAGAACAGGGGCAGGTGGCAGACGGCGCAGACGTAGACGCCATCCTTTTTGTTGTCGAGCAGGGTGCCGCAGAACGGGGCCTCGGTGCCGGCCTTCTGGGTGATGCGGTAGGCGTCATCCCCGAGGGCCCTGGCGCGGCGTTCCACCTCGTCGCGGGGCAGCGGGGTGATGTCGTAGCCGGACGCGGAATAGCGGGCGGTGTCGCTGGAGGTTGGGGTGCGCATCGTGGATCGGGTCTCCTGCTGGATGGCGAGGACGGGACGGGCGAAGAGCACCCAGGCGCCGGCGAGGCCTGTGAGCAATGAGAGGGTCAGGATCAGGGGTCGCATCATGGCTCCGGTTCGTGCCCACGGGTGGTCGGGATTCAAGGTACCGAACCATGACCCGGTGTCCATTATTCATCCAGCCCGGTGCGGACGGAGGCGTTACGATCCGCCCCCCTGGGCGCCCATGAAATCGGCCCCGTCGGGCGCCGAACAAGCCACACCCGCGTGTTGCAGGGGGAGGATCCGTCGCCAGATGATCGAGACACGAGATATCCGGGTGGATTATGGCGACGTGACGGCGGTTTCGGACCTGTCGCTGTCGGTCGCCCCGGGCGAGGTGCTCGGGCTGATCGGGCCCAACGGCGCGGGCAAGACCAGCCTGATCAGCGTCCTGGCGACCCTGCGCGAGCCAACGTACGGCGACGCGAAGATCGCGGGGCTGGACATCTTCGAGGACCGGGCCGCGGTCCGGCGGATCATCGGGTACATGCCCGATCTGGCGCCGGTCTACAAGGACCTGCGCTGCTGGGAGTT
>JAJDDH010000374.1 GCA_029260415.1 Phycisphaerales bacterium
TCGTTTCCGATCATCGGGATCGGCGCGGGCACATCCTGCCACGGGCAGGTCCTCGTGATTCAGGACCTGCTGGGCCTGACCGATCATCCCCCCAGGTTCGCCGACCCCGTCGCGGACCTTGGTACGGAAATAGTTCGGGCCGGTCGGGAATGGGTGCAGCGGGTCGCCCGCGGCGAAATCGGCGGCCAGCGGTACACCATGCGTGAGGGGGAAGCCCAGAAACTGGGCATTCCTCTGAACGAACAAGACTCCAAGGGCGTTCAACCAACGAACAGGCCCTCGTCCAAGCCCTGAGCGGTCCGCCGCTCGACATGCCCCCGGAGGGACAGCCCATGCGTCGATTCGTCGCCTACGGCCCCGCGATCGTGGTCCTCATGACCTGCGCCGTCGCCCTCCTCGCGGCCCCCGCGATTTTCGCCCGATTCGCCCACGTGCAGACGACCGCCGACGTCCGCCTGGCCCGCCAGGTCGTCAGCGACGACGACGTGCTGGCGCGCATCGACCGCGCCGTCGCCTCCATCGCCGACAGCGTCCGACCCTCGGTCGTCCACATCACCCCGCCCCGCAGCGCCCGCGGCTTCAGCTTCGGAGGCGCCAGCGGCGCCGGCTGGGCCTTCGACGAGGACGGGCACGTTGTCACCAACGCCCACGTCGTCCGCGGCGCCGAACGCTTCAGCGTCGAGTTCGCCGACGGCCGCGTCGCCTCCGCCTCCCTCGTCGGCGCGGACCCCTACACCGACGTCGCTGTCATCAAGGTGGACACCTCGATCCCGCTCATCCCCATGCTCCGCGCGGGCAGCGTCCCCCCCCGCCAGGGCGAGCGCGTCTTCGCCTTCGGCTCCCCCTTCGGCTTCAAGTTCTCCATGTCCGAGGGCATCATCTCGGGCCTCGGGCGTGCCCCCCAGACCGCCAGCCCCTTCGGCGGCTACACCAACTTCATCCAGACCGACGCCGCCGTCAACCCGGGCAACTCCGGGGGCCCGCTCATCAACGTCCGCGGCGAGGTCGTGGGCATGAACGTCGCCATCGCCACGGGCGCCGACACCTCTGGCTCAGAGGCCAGCTCGGGCGACTCCGCGGGCATCTCCTTCGCCATCCCCATTGCCACCGTTGAGCCCATCGTCACCCAGCTCATCGAGAACGGACGCGTCTCCCGCGGCTTCCTGGGCGTCTCGTTCAGCGCCTTCGGCATCGAACGCCTCGAGACCGACACCCAGTTTGTCCGTGGGCTGAAGGTGAGTGACGTTGTTCAGGACGGCCCGGCCCAGACCGCAGGCCTCCGCGCGGGCGACATCATCACCCAGATCCAGGGCCAGCCCGTCACCGACTCCGAGATCCTCAGCGCTCTCATCGGCTCCTCCCCCGCGGGCGCCGTCATCCCGCTCACCGTCTACTCCGAAGACGCCGCCAGCAGCCGCAGCGTCTCGGTCAAGCTCGGCGCGATGCCCGACGAGGTCCTCGCCCAACGCTCCGCAGGCTCCATGATGGCCCAGCTGGGCGCGATCATCGGCGCCCGCCGCCAGCGCTCCGACCAGACCCCCCCGATCGTCACGGGCGTCGCCCCCGACTCCATCGCCGACGACGCGGGCCTGCAGTCGGGCCAGACCATCACCCACGTCAACAGCGTCCCCGTCGAGACCGCCCAGGACGTCTTCGTCGAGCTCATCCGCCACGACGCGCTCATCGGTCGGCGCGTCACGCTTGGCGTCACAGGCCCCGCGGCAGACGACCCCGCCCAGGACCTGACCTTCCGACTGGTCCCCTAGCTCACCGGGCCGGGCTCAGACGCACAACCACGGGCGTTCTGAACGCGGGCACACGCTCCCGGTTCGCGAGCCACACGGGCTCAGCAATCCCCGCCTCCGGGCTGAACCCGTCGCGAAGCGCCACCGTCGCCCCGCCCGTCGAGGGCGCCGAAACCCGCGCGTTGCCGAACAGCGCCAGCCCGATCATCAGCCCCGTCCCGTCCGCGTCGTACACCTCACGCCCCCGGTGCGTGACGATGCGCGACCCGCTGAACACCCACCCGCGCGTATCAAACGCCGCCCCGGTCTCCGCGTGCCGGATCCAGCCCGATGCGTCGGCGCGAATCTCCGCCCCGGACGCGTCCGTGTAGACGATCTCGATGCGCACCGCGTCGCCCGTGGGCTCGATCGCCCACTCCCCCCGCCCCGCAGGCGCCCCGGGCGCCCCGGGCTCGAGCCCGATGAGCAGCAGCGCCGCGTGCACGTGCGACGGGCGAGCCTCGGTCATCACCAGCGCCTCGTGCTCGCGCGTCCCCGTCGTGCACGCGATCACCTCCAGGTAGACATCGGGCGTGTACTCGTGGTGGCAGTCGATGGGCACGATCCCGTCGAACTCCACGACACGCCTCGCCGCGTCCACGCGGACGTGCGCGAACACCTCGCGCATCGCCACCGCCTCGGGTTCCGACTCGGGCTCAGCCGGCTCAGGAGCCGCCTCAGTCGCGACCGGCTCGGGCGCCGATTCTTGATCCGATGGGGGGTGCTCGGGGAGGAGGACCTGCGCCCCCGTCCCCCGCGCCCCGCCGCACGAGCCCAGCGCCAACGTCGCGCCAGCCAGCATCGCGATGATCCATCTCACGCCGTGCACCCCGAGAACGAGCGGACATGGTCGGCAAACCGCCGCCCGCGCTGCTCGAAGTTATCAAACTGATCCCACGACGCGCACCCCGGGCTCAGCAGCACCGCGTCGCCCGCCCTCGCGGCGCCCATCGCCCGCCGCACCGCCCGCTCAAGCGTCTCGCAGTACCGACCCGCGTCCCCGCTCCGCTCCGCGAGCGCCAGCCCCGTCGCCCCGATCGTGTACAGCCCGCCCAGCGACGCCGCGCCCCCCGCGAGCGCGCTCAGGTCCGCCCCCTTGACGTACCCGCCCGCGATAAGGTGGATCCCCCCCCGCCCGCGCTCGAGCTTCTCGCCCACCGCCTCGATCGCCAGCACCGTCGCCCCGGGCGTCGTGGACTTGGAGTCGTCGTACGCCAGCACGCCCCCGATCTCCGAGACCAGCCGCAAGCGGTGGGGGAGGCCCGCGTAGCTCGCGACCCCGCGCCTCGCGTCCTCCAGCCGGGCCTCGCCCAGCGCGCACGCGATGGCCCGCGCGCTCACGCACGCGTTGATCATGTTGTGCCGCCCGGGCAGGAGCAGCCCATCGACCCGCTCGCCCTCGTCCACCTCCACACACACGCACCCGGGCGCCGCCCGCCAGCGCCCCGCGTCGAGCCCGGGCCCCAGCACGCACCGGTCGCCCGGGCGCTGGTGCCTGAGAATCAGCATCTTCGACTGCTCGTAGTGCTCCTCGCTCCCGTGCCAGTCCAGGTGGTTCGCCTGCAGGTTCGTCACCACCGCGATGCCAGGCGCCCAGACCCGCTCCTCCTGCCCCAGCCAGTGCAGCATCGCGCTCGACAGCTCCAGCACCACCCACGAGCTCGCGTCGATCCGCTCGAGCTCCCCCAGCAGCGAGCCCCCGATGTTGCCCCCAAGCACCGCCCGCTCGCCGAGCCTGTTCATCGCGTGGGCGATCATCCCCGCGCAGGTGCTCTTGCCCGCCGAGCCCGTGATCCCGATCACACGCTCCCGCGCGGGCAGCCGCTCGCAGACCAGCGCGATCTCGCTGGTCACCCGCGCCCCGCCGGCCTGTGCGGCGCGCACAAACCGGTTCTCCCAGGGCGTGGGCGCCGCCGGGTTCACCACCACCAGGTCGCACGTTGTAAAGTCCGACACGTTGTGCCCGCCCAGCCGCAGGCTCACCCGCCCCGTGCGCACCAG
>JAJDDH010000375.1 GCA_029260415.1 Phycisphaerales bacterium
CGGACATCCTGGATCGTGCGCATCCTGCCGCGGGTATCGACGATGAGGCGCGCGAGCGCAGCGATCATCGCCCAGTCGAACGCGTCGTGGTCGGTCGCGATGACGAACGCGTCGGCAGACCCCAGACGCTCGGGCGTCAGCCCGACCGACTCCATCGCCAGGTCGCCCTTGCGGCCCGCGTGCGTGCGCGCGATGTGCGGGTCGCTGTACGAGACGCGGGCGTTGGCGCCCCGCAGCAGGCGGATGATCTCGGCGCTGGGGCTCTCGCGGACGTCGTCGATGTTCTTCTTGTACGCCAGCCCCAGCACCAGCACGTCGGCGCCGTCGAGCGCCGAGCCCCGATCGCGCAGGGCCTGACCCAGGCGGTCCACGACGTGCGCGGGCATGGCGCAGTTGATCTCGCCCGCGAGCTCGACGAACCGGGCGTCGATGCCCGCCTGGCGCGCGCGCCACGCGAGGTAGTACGGGTCGATGGGGATGCAGTGCCCGCCCAGCCCGGGCCCGGGGTCGAAGCGCTGGAAGCCGAAGGGCTTGGTCGCCGCGGCGTCGATGACCTCCAGCGGGTCGACGCCCAGCTTCTCGAGGATCAGCTTCATCTCGTTGACGAGCGCGATGTTGACCGAGCGGTAGACGTTCTCGAGCAGCTTTGCCGCCTCGGCGACCTCGGCGCTGGAGACGGGGATGACCGTCCCGATGGCGCACCGGTACAGCGCTGTCGCGAGCTCGGTGGAGCGCTCGTCAACCCCGCCCACGAGCTTGGGGATGCTCTGGGTCGAGCGCCCGGGTGAGCCCGGGTCCTCACGCTCGGGGCTGAAGGCGACGAACAGGTCCTCGCCCAGCGTCAGGCCCGCGCTCTGGAGGCGGGGCAGCACGACGTCGCGCGTCGTGCCCGGGTAGGTCGTGGACTCGAGAACAACAAGTCGCCCGGGCTTGATGACGCCCGCGATCGCGTCGGCTGTGCGCTCGACGTAGCTCAGGTCCGGCTCGCGGTTCTCATCGAGCGGGGTGGGCACGCAGATCAGCAGCGCGTCGGCGTAGGCCAGATCGCTGGCATCGCTCGTGGCGCCGAACCGCCCGGAGTGGAGCAGTTCCTTCGCCAGCCCCGGCGCGGGGTGCTGGAGGTAGTCGCGACCCTCGTTGAGCGCGGTGATCTTATTCTGTTCGATGTCGTAGCCGATCGTGGGCAGGCCCGCGCGGGTGAAGGCCCGCACCAGCGGCAGCCCGACGTACCCCAGCCCGAGCACCGCGACGCACGCCTCGCGCCGCTGAATCTTGTCCCGGAGCTGGCTGGCGTGGTCCATGGATCGATTATTGCGGACGCGCGGCGTTCACGCGCGATCGCGGATCAGGCCGCGAGTCTGCGGGTGACGATCCGCTCGTACCGCCCGGTCATCGACTCGAGGCTGAAGCGTTCCAGGGCGTCGGCGCGGGCCGCCTCGCCCATCTCCGCCCAGCGGTCGCGGTCGTCGATCGCCCGGCGGATGCCCTGGGCGAACGCCTCGGCGGTGGGCGCGAGCACGTGCCAGCCGGTCTTGGAGTCGGTGACGGTCTCCGCGGGCCCGCCGCTGGCGTGCACGAGCGCGGGGGTGCGCATCATCATCGCCTCGACGACGGACAGCCCGAAGGGCTCGGGGTCCACGCGGGCGTTGATCGCGACATCGACGATCGAGTAGTAACGCTCCGGGTCGGGCACCTGCCCGAGCATATGCAGGCGGTGGGGGAGCCCGGCCTGCTCGGCCATCTCGGTCAGGCGCAGCGCGTCGGGCCCTGCGGTCGGCCCGCCCAGCAGCGCCAGGTGCAGCTCCGTGTCGGAGCCCAGCTCCTTCTGGACCCGCAGCATCGCGTCGAGCACGATCTGCTGGCCCTTGCTCGGGCAGATGCGCGCGAACACGCCCAGCACGACCGCGTGGTCGTCGATGCCGATCTCGCCCCGGGTGAACGGGATGACGCGGTCCGGGTTGAAGCGATCCTCATCGACGCCCAGGTGGAAGACGATGGGGCTGACCTTGCCCTGGCCCAGGGTGGAGGCGGTGAAGGCGCTGTTGGACAGGGGCTGGATGCCGTAGTGCGCGCACATCCAGCGGAGGGCGCGCTTGTTGGCGTCCATGGGATAGCCGTCGCCCACGTAGTTGGGCATCTCCCAGAACACGGGGCGGTGGAGCGTCTTGCCCAGCAGCCCGGCGAGCGGGACGAGGTTGGGCATCAGGAAGTGGACCGCGTCGGGCTTCTCGCGCCCCAGGGCGCGGGTGATCTCTTTCACGGCCTTCTTGCGGTAGCGGAGCAGTTCCATGCCCGTTCGGGCGCGGTCGAGCAGGCCGCCCGAGAGCTTGGGCGGGGGCTCGAGACCGATGGTGATGTTCTCGAAGCCGAGCTCGTCGCACTCGTCGGCGAACGGGCCGTGGGCCAGGGTGATGAGCCTGGGCTTCCAGCCCCGGGCCTTGAGCCCGCCGGCGAGGTTGAGCACGGCCTGGCGGATGCCGTAGACCTCGACGCCCGTGCAGACCCAGGCGATGCGCCGTGACGAGTTGAACGCGTCCATCCGAACCCTCCCGGGCGCTGGGCGCCCCTGGGATCGGTCGGCGGTTGGAGAACTCGGATGCAGGGTTCGGGGGGCGACAGCGGACAAAGCGGCCCGGCGCAGGCCTACAAACCGGGGAGACGGGGGGCAAGGACCGATATCTGTTGTCTGCCCCTCCCCGGCGAACGGGGCGAGCCCGGGGACGTAGGATCGGGACCCCGGGCGGCCCGGGGCAGGAGTGCTATGGCTCAGAACGTGCTGATCACGGGGGCGGCGGGGTTCATCGGCTCGAGCATCGCCGCGCGCCTGGGCGCCGCGGGCGATCGCGTCGTCGGGCTCGACAACTACTGCGACTTCTACGACCCCGCGATCAAGCGGGACCGGGCCAAACGCCTGCGCGACGAGCACGGGATCGAGATCATCGAGGGCGACATCCGCGACCGGGCGGCGGTGGACCGCGCGTTCGACGCCGCGGAGCCCGACGCCGTGATCCACGTCGCCGCGATGGCGGGCGTGCGCCCATCCATTGCGGACCCGAAGCTGTACACCGAGGTCAACCTCGACGGCACGGTCAACATGCTCAACGCCTCGGTCACCTCGGGTGTGAAGAAGTTCCTCTTCGCGTCCAGCTCCAGCGTCTACGGCAACAACGACAAGGTCCCCTTCAGCGAGGACGACCCGGTCGATCATCCCATCAGCCCGTACGCCGCGACCAAGCGGGCGGGCGAGCTGATCTGCCACACGTACACCCACCTGCACCAGCTGCCCGTCACCTGCCTGCGGTTCTTTACCGTCTACGGCCCCGGGCAGCGCCCGGACCTGGCGATCGGCACGTTCATGCGGTTGATCGACCAGAACAAGTCCGTCCCCATGTTCGGCGACGGGACCACCAGCCGGGACTACACGTACATCGACGACATTGTGAACGGCGTGCTCGCGGCGCTGGAGAAATGCTCAGGCTTCAACATCTACAACCTGGGCGGGTCGAGCCCGGTGTCGCTGCGAGAGCTCATCGGGGCGATCGGCATCGCAATGGGCAAAGACCCGAAGGTCGAGCAGCTGCCCATGCAACCGGGCGACGTGGAGCGGACGTTCGCCGACACCTCGCGGGCGCGGCGCGAGCTGGGGTTCGCCAGCAGGGTCTCGCTCGAGGAGGGGCTGGCGCGTCAGAGGGCGTCGATCAGCACGGACGCGGGTCGATGAGGGCGGGGGCGACGCGTTGCGGATCCTGATGTTCGAACCGGACGCGGGCGGGCACCGCCTGACGTATCTGCGCCAGCTGCTGCCCGCGCTCGACGGGCTGGGTGAGGTGACGGTCGTCGTGGGCGAGGGCGCCATTGCAACCGAGGCCTTCCGCGTGCAGCTGGGCGCCCTGCGCGAGACGCATCGGTTCGAGAGCGTGGCGTTCGACAAGCCTCCCAGCCGCCTGGGCAAGGCCCGAGCGAGGCTCGACGCGCTGCGCAGCGCCATGGACCTGTGCGATCCGGAACACATCTATATCCCTTCTGGCGATGGTCTGGCGCAGCTCATGGGCCTGCCCGGCTCGCGCACGCGGCTGGCGCTCAAGCCCGGTGTGCAGATTGAGGTTGGCATGCACCGCGGCAGCTTCGCCTACCCGGCGCGGGGCGCCAAGGACGGACTGACACGGTCACTGGCGCTGCGGGCCCTGACGAGGGCGCCGATCGTCCGCGCCCAGTTTGTCGATGTGCTCGCCTACGAGTGGCTGCGCGACCGCGGACACCCGCTCGCGAAACGCGCGTCGGTGCTGGCCGACCCGGTGGACCCGGTCGAGCTGATAAGCAAGAACGAGGCCCGGCGCGTGCTGGGCATGCCCGAGGGCGGGCGCGTGATCGGGACGAGCGGGCACCTGGACGAGCGCAAGGGCGTGGATCGGCTGCTCCGAGCGTTTCGCGCCGCGGACATGGGCGAGAGCGACCGGCTGCTGCTGGCGGGGCGCCCCTCGCCGGGGATCCGCGAGCTGCTCGCCGGCGAGTTTGCGCCGATGGTCGAGTCCGGTCGCATCGTTGCGCTGACGCGCTACCTGAGCGACGAGGAGCTGGGCGCGACGCTGGCGGCGTGCGACGTCGTCTGCACATGCCACCCGGCGCACGTGGGGCTGAGCAACATCTGCCTGCGGGCCGCGGCGGCGGGGCGCCCCGTGCTCAGCGGGGACTACGGCTGGTTCCAGCGCGTCGTGGGCGGGTTCGGGCTGGGCTGGACCTGCCGTGTGACAGACGAGGACGTGTTCGCACGCACGATCCGGGAGTCGCTGGAACGGTGCGATTCGTTCGAGCCCGGCCCGCGCGTGGGCGAGCTGCTCGCGTTCCACTCGCAGGCCAACGCCCGGCGCACGTTCGTCGCCCATCTTCGCGGGCGGCTGGGCCTGGAGCGCGACCCGGGCCTGATCGAGTGGGAAACGCTCAACCGCTAGAGCGCCCACGACGGGACGCGGGTCTCGATCCTGGCGGGAAGCATGGTGCGCACGCGGGCGCCGAACCGGGCGTAGGTCGCGCGCAGAAGCAGGCGTGCCAGCAGCCAGTACAGCGCCGAGCCCAGGGCCAGCGTGATCGCGATCTGGCCCGCGAGCGCCAGGCGGTCGCCCGGGGCGCCGACCTGCACACCCAGCCACCACGCGGGAAGGATGGCAAGGCACGCGATGATGCCCGGGTTAAGCGCGGACCCGATGGCGCTGACCAGCGTCGGTCGCCCGCCTCCCGCCGCGACGGTCAGCGTGATGGGCACGTACACCGCCCGGAACGCCACCACGCCCCACGCGACGGCGATGGGCCCGCCCCGCCAGGAGCACAGCGTGATCACCACCAGGAACCCGATCGCTCCGATCCAAGACATGATGAGCTGGGCCTTGAACAAGCCCCGCGCCATGAACATGGCGTTGTTGTTCCAGCCGATAGCGCTGATCGCGGCGCCGATGCTCAGGATCTGCAGCGGCGCGATCGCGTTGGTCCAGCGGTCCTGATACAGCAGTCGCAGCAGCGGGTCGCTCACGGCCGACTGCAACGCCAGCAAGGGGATGCTGACCAGCCCGATCACTCCGATCGCGTCGAGGAAGGCGCGGCGCTGGCGACCCGGGTCGTCCTGCAGCTTGCTCAGCCCCGCCGCGAGCACGCCCGTGAGGCTCTGCACCAGCAGGATAACGCCCTGGGTCGAGAGGTTGAAAGCGAAGAAGTACGCGCCCAGCGCTCCCTCCGCGACGAACAGTCCCAGCAGCAGATAATCCCCCTGGCGGACGAGGACCTGGGCGCTGTGCGACGCGAACACCTGGGCGCCATCGCGGAGCATGAGGCGCCAGCGACGCAGCTGGGGGGTCCGCGAGATGCGCGGGCGGGCCGCGATCCAGAGCGCGACGCCGTGCAGGAACACCATGATCGGGCGAGGGAGGATCAGGGCCATCGCGCCCAGGCCCATCGCGGCGAAGACGAGCGAGAGGGTGGTGCGGAGGATGACCTCGCCGATGCGGATCTTGGCGATGGCGCCGAACCTGAGCTGGACCGAGAGCGCGGTCTCGAGGGTCTCGACGATGCCGCGCATGGTGTTGCCCGAGGCGCCGATGATCAGAAGGGTCGTCAGGCTGGGCGGGGCGTCGAAGATCGTGGGGGCGACGAAGGCGATCGCGACGAGCAGGGCGGCGCTGACGATCCCCCCGGCGCCCGCGATCCACAGCGCCGGGCTCAGCCAGCGGCGCAGGCGCCCCTGGCGGTGCGTGATCATCTCGCGCAGGCCCAGCTTCTGGACGAGCCCGAAGGTGTCGATGAGCCCGATGGTCAGTGCGACGAGGCCGAAATCCTCGGGCACGAGCAGGGCCGCGAGCACGAGCTGACCCAGGAATCCCAGGACCTTGGTGAGCAGCGAGATGGCGAGCATCGCGCCGGCGCCGCGGGCGACGGACCGGCCGAGGTTAGGACCGGCGCCTTCGATGTTCACCGTGCGGGCTCCGCCTCGAGCTGGGGTGAGGGACCACCCTGCACGGCGGGGCGGGCATTCTCGGGCAGGTTCTCAAGTGACATGGCTCGCACACGGGGCAGCGCCTGACGGATCGTCAGTGCGAGCGCCACACGCCTATCGAGCAGTGAACGCACGAGCCTGAAGAGCTTGTCTGGGTCGATCGCCTCGTCGGGCGAGATGATCACGCCCTCGAGGCCGAAGTGGGACATGAGACCCTCGAACTTGCCCTGATAGCTGACGCACGCGACGGGGGCGCCCCGACCGAGCGACGCGATCGCAAAGTGCATCCGTCCGGTGAGCACCGCGTCCACCCGATCTGCAACAGCCTTGAGCCGTCCGGGTGACTGTCGCCCGGGAACACACTCGACACGTTCGTCGTCGATCTCGTCTCGCAGCGCGTCAAGGAGTTCAAGCCCCTGTGTCAGGTCGCTGGTCTCGCTGCGGTAGTCGTGGGGGATCATGAGCAATGCGATCGAATCGTCTTCACGGGCGAGCCTTGCCAGGGTGCTGGCGTAGCTCTCAAGGAGTCGGGCGCGGTCATCCTCACGATCGGGGGTGAGTACCTGGCGGTTGAAGTTCACGCCAAGCACAACACGCCCAGCGCTGTGCTGGCGATCGATCCAGTCGATGGTCGGGCGCAGATCGTCGGTGATCGTGCCCGGCTGGAGCAGGAACGCGGCGTCGGCCACCACACGCGGCGTGCGTCCAGAAGCAGCCTTCATCCGTTCCCCGGAGACCGGGTCGCGCGCACACAGGCGGACGCGGTGGCTCATCGTTCTGAGCATCCACGCCGTCGAAGGGTGGGCGTTGTCCTTGTAGCTGGACCCGAGCAGTGTCGAGACGCTGCCTGCACGGGCAGCGAGATCGGCCATGAGTAGGAGCTGCACAGAGTTCTGTGGGCTGTAGTGCCCGTCTACACAGTCGGCGCCCACAACGAAGACTCGCTCGTGCCGGTGAGCCTGGCGGATGAACCAGAGCAGACGCCTGACGCCCCCCCGAGGAACCGCGAGCTGTTCATCCACATGCTCGACGCTGGGCCATGGCTCCTTGCCCTCACGAGCCACGAGTCGCACGGGGGTGTGGCCACCCGCCGCGAGCGCCCCGGCAACGCCCTCCACCATCGCTTCGTCGCCCAGGCTCCCCGGACCGGCCGGCGGGACGATCAAACAGCCCGGAGCGTCCGAGCGCGGCAGAATACGCGCCGTCGCGGCGAGCAGTCGGGCGGCTGTAATGACGAGGCGTTGTTTCACGCGGGCTCCGACTGAACGCGTCGAATGGGCGGGCGGGGAATCCGCCGAGCGCGTGGATCGTAGGTCGGCGCGCCGGGGACTACGCCGCCTTACGAGAGGCGCTTGTCGAGGTTCGCGCGACCTTGGCGGGCGATGAGGCCTCGGTGTGCCCGCGCATCGCCCCGATCGCCGCAATCACTGGCAGGCCCAGCAGATACCGGACCCGACCCAGGCGGAGGTTGCTCAGCAGCGTCCGCTTGTAGACGTCCATCGCCAGCCCGGGGAACCCGTGCTTGGCCAGGTACAGCGAGCTGGGGCGGGTGGTGGCCGTCACCCAGGCGGTCCGCTGCGCCGCGCGGGTCGCGAGCGAGCCGTAGTCACCCAGGGCCAGGCGCTCGAGCAGGTACCGGCAGCTCTTGTAGACGCTCCTGGGGTTCTGGCTGATCCCGGTGTGGGCGCACGAGCGGGGGCGGTACTGGGCGTAGATGGGGTTGTCGTAGAGCACGAACCCGGGCTTCTCGCCCAGCTTGAGGTACAGGTCGATGTCCTCGCCCAGGTGGCGGTGGGGGAAGAACCCGCCCACCTCGTCGAGCATGTCTTTGCGCACCGCGACGCCCGAGCCGGGCAGGTAGACGGGCGTCTTCCAGCAGTCGAGCAGGTCGCGGTAGTACGACGCCCCGCCCTCGGGCACGCCCGAGACGTCGATCTCCGACGGGTCCTCGAAGAACGGCGTCGGGCCCGCGATGAGCGCGGGGTTCTCAAAGCGCTCGATCGCCTCGCGCACGCGGGCGATGGTCCAGGGCAGGAGGATGTCGTCCGA
>JAJDDH010000376.1 GCA_029260415.1 Phycisphaerales bacterium
ATGATTATCGATGTCAACGGGCGGACGCTGTTCGACGAGGCGCTCAGCACGCACAGCAACCAGACGAACTTCCGCGACCCGGACCAGTGGGGCCTGAACCTCGGGTTTGAGGCGTGGAACGACGCGATCTACCGAGACATCGAGCTGCTGTTCACCCTCGAGGAGGGGGAGGACATCATAGAGATCGGGTTCTTCGGGACCGCGGGGCAGGGGCTCCACGACGAGTCCTGGGGGCTGGACAACGTGCGGATCGATTACATCGTGGGCGCGATCCCGGCGCCGGGCGGGCTGGCGCTGCTCGCGTTGGGGAGTGTCATGGGCACGCGACGGAGGCGTTAAGGCCTCGCGTTGTCGTCGAGACGCATGTCGAGCTGCGCGTGCCCGAGCACGCGGGCGGCGCCCGCGTCGGTGGGTCGTTGCTGATCGGCCAGCGAGAGCGACCACGCGACGCGCTCGACGCGCGAGATCGCCCGAACGGGCGGGACGGCGGTCCAGATGGTGTCGCCCAGGGCCCGGCGCAGCGCGGCGGGTCGGACGAGCCCGAGGGCGATGTAGCGCGCGTCATCAGGCTCGCGGGGGCGCCTGGCCAGGGCGTCGACGAACTCTCGCAGCGGCTGGGCGGCGTGTGACTGCTCGGGCGCGAGGCGCAGGGTCCACCAGGTCTGCGGGTCGGAGCCTGCGTTGGGGTCGGGCGACGAGTAGGCCCAGCGGGCGATGGGGCGGTCGCCGAAGAGGCTGGCGTCGTTGGCGCGGAGGGGCTCTGAGCGGATGGCGCGGGGGTACTGGCCCTCGATGGAGCCCTCGGGGAGCGACGCGCCCGAGCCCGGGTTGAGCATGGCGCCGATCGCGCGGTCGCCCTCGGTGACGGGGTTGCCCGGGTAGGTCGCTTCGGAGGCGAGCGTGAGGCACAGGCCCGGGGTTGCTGGGCCTGCGCGCTGGAGCATGACGAGGCTGCGCCCGCCCATGAGCCTGAGGAAGCGGTCGGGCAGGTCGGCGAAGAGGGCGCTGGCCGTGAGCGTGGACTTGAGGTCGGGATCGACGCGGTCGGGCGTGGACTCCATGATGAGCGCCAGGGCGTCGGGGGCGAGGGCCTGGAACCGGGCGGCGCTCACCGGGCGAGAGCCGGCCTTGTGCGGGTGGTCCGCGTCGCTGTCGATCGTGAAGCGGGACTCCCAGCCGGCGGCGGTCGGGCGGGCCTCGAGCTCGAACGAGGCGTGTGTCGCCCGCCCAGCGATGTGCAGGAAGCTGCCTGGCATGGGCTGCGGGCGCGCGGGCGCGGCGCGCCGGACCCGGGTCGGCGCGTCTGGTCGCTGCAGCAGCGCTCGGATCATGGGCTCGAGCATCGAGTCGTCCGACGCGGGGGCGAGCAGGAGGATGGTGTGGTCGTCGTGGGCCGCGTCCTTCGTCGCCAGGAGGACGAGGGCGAAGTCGCCCTGCTCTGCGGCGAGCACCGGCTGGCCCGCGATCTTGGAGCGGGGCGCCAGCTGCAGACGCTTGCGGATGCGCTTCTCTGTGTCCGACGGGATCCAGACCATGAGGGCCCACGCGGACTCGTCAGCGGGCTGGAACGCGGCGGGGAGCGAGAGCTCGCGGGCGACGAAGACGACGCGCCGCCCGAGCAAGGCGTCGACCGCTTCCTGCGGCGAGAGGCCCAGGCGATCGGACAGCTCGGACCACTGGCGAAGGGTTGGGCTGAAGAACCCCGACTCGGCGATCGCGCCCTGCAGCGCACGCCCCGCGGGGGTGGCGAGGTTGGCGCTGAGATCGTCGGCGACCACCACAAGGCGCGCGTCCGCGGGCATCGCGTCGATCAGCTCCCAGGCGTCGTTCACGCGTGACGCGCTGGCGGGCGCAACGAGCGTGAGCAGCGCGGCGACGCACGTCAACGCGAGCAGCGCTGGTGGGTTGGGTACGCGTGCGTGGTTCATGGCCCGTGCGGTGGGCGGCGTGTCAGGGGAGCACGCCGCGGAGGGTTTCGGCCCGCTCTTCGCGGATCGTGACGAGCTCGCGGCCCGTGCGGGCGTCTGCGGAGTTGGCGCGGACGCGGATAAGCATGGTGGCGGTGATGGCGCCCATGGGCTCGCCCTGGGCCTCTGCGGGCGGGGCGTTGAGGGAGACCAGCGTGATGGCGCCGGGGAACCGGGGGGCGGGCGGGGTGGACACTTCGATCTGTTCGACGCTGACAAACCCGGCGCGGGGGGCGCAGCGGGGGAGGGAGGCCAGGGAGCTGCGGGCCTGGTCCACGCCCGTGCGAAGTGTGTTGGCGCCCTGGATGGCGTCGCCCAGGAGCGCGTCGTTGACGTCGGCCAGCGGGGTGTCCTTGGGCGCGAGGCTCAGGGCGTCGGGCCAGGCGCGCTGGGCGCCTGCGACGCCCAGCAGCACGAGCAGGACGGCGCCCGAGACGCCCAGGCGGGCGGCGCGGGTGACGCGGCGGAGGCGCTTGGGCAGGAACCTGCGTCGCCCGTCGGCGCGGGCCAGGATCTGCGCGGTCATGTCGGGGGCGATGGGCTGGTCGCGCAGGGCCGCGAGGGCCTCGGCGGTCCGCTCGAGCTGTGTGCGGGTGTGGGCGTCGTGGCGGACGGCGCCCAGGATCTGGCGTTGGGCCTCGGGCGAGAGCTCGCGGTCGAAGAGCGCATCGACCAGCGCGTCGGGGACACGCGGGTCGGGATCTCGGATCGGCTGGTCAGCCTCAAAACTCACAGCGAAGCCTCCTGCAGGTTCATACCCGCGCCGTCCTGGCGGGATTCGATGAGCGTGCGGAGTCGCTTGCGCCCGCGGTGCAGGTGGCTCTTGACGGTGCCCTCGGGCATGTCGAGGTGGCGGGCGATGAGGGCGATGGGCCAGTCGAGCTGGTGGAAGAGGACGACGACCTCGCGCTGGTCGGACGAGAGGTTCATCAGCGCAACCTGCAGCGCGTCGCGCATGACGTCCTGCTGCTCGTCGGCGACGACGGGGGCGTCGGGCTCGTTGGCTTTGCCGCGCCAGGCCCCCACCATGTCCGTGTCGTACGCGGGTCGGTGCTTGGCGCAGGCGTTGAGGTACAGGCGCCTGGCGATGGTGAAGAGCCAGGTGCTGAAGCGGTAGCGGAAGTCGAAGCGGTCGAGGTTGGTCAGGACGCGGACGAAGGCTTCCTGGACGATGTCCTGGGCGACGTCGGGCCTGCCCGACATGCGGAGCATGTAGGCGTAGAGCGACTGCTGGTGGTGGCGGATGATGCCCGACGCGGCGTCCTGGTCGCCTTCGGCGGCCAGCTCGATCAGGCGTCGTTCCTCTGCACGATCCATGCGGTCGCTCCTCTGCGATGAGTCTACCGGGTCCGTAGGCGGTGGTTGCCCCTCAAATTCAGCGTTGCCAGTACTTTGTACGGGTTTTGGGGCCGGGCGTTTCCAGAGATCCGGGACTTGGGGGGAAGTTCTGACACGAAAGACCGGCGGCCCGGGGGGATAGGAACCCGGACCGCCGGCAGGGATGGCTGGACGCGGGCTGGGTCAGGCGGCCTTGGGGAGGCGGCGCTTGCGGCCGACGGTGCGCTGGTCCTCGGTGGCGCGGGTCTCGGGCTCCTCGAGGAGCATCTGGACCAGCTCAAGGGGCTCGGTCGCCCAGAGGTCGGCGCCGATCTCCTCGGCGAGCCCGTCGGCCCGGTTGAAGACGCCCCCGCCCACGGCGATCTGTGTCGCTTCGCAGGCGCCCACCTCGTGGAGGTTGTCGATGATCATGCGGATGTGCGGCAGGTCCGAGGGGGCGGAGCAGAACATGAGCAGGACGTCGGGGATGTCCTGCTGGACGAGCTGCTGGATCTCGTCGGCGGGGACGCCGCCTCCGGAGAAGCGGACGCGGAAGCCGTGGGCCTCGAGCAGGTCCACACCCATCTGGGCGCCGAGCTCGGAGCCCTCGTCGGGGCCGCAGGCGGCAAAGACGCGCCGCCCGGCGGGGGGCGTCTCGACGCGGGAGAGCAGGTTGCTCGCGTTCTGATCGACGATGGTGCGGAGCAGGCGGGTGGACAGGTGGTAGCCCATGGCGGTGATCTGGTCGTTGCGGTGGAGGCGCTCGACCATATCGAACGTGGGCCAGAAGAGGTCGGTGATCAGCGATTGGGGCGAGACGCCCAGGTGGGTCTGTTCCTCGATGATGCGCCGGGCCTCGGGGCGGGCGCCGCTGACGATGGTTTCGAAGAAGCGTTCGATGACGATGTCTTGGCTCATGGTGTGGACTCCCTGCGATCCGCGGTGTTGGCGGTTCTCGTTGCGTGTTCCGGGCGCCTCCCAGCCCCCGGTTCGCGGAACGAGCACGCCCGCGACAGGGCAGGTATCGAGCGCGGCGGCGACATGGCGTGAGCGTTGAGAACATCCCGCGGGGGCGCGAGCCAAAGCTGCGCGGTTGGGGCGTTATTGGACGCATGTGCGGTCCGAGAACAGTCCGTGGGCGCGTCCGGGGGCGTTATTGGACCGACGCGGCGCGGGCGGCGCTGTGGCAGACGCACACGCCCAGGGTGAGCGGGCGCTGGGTGAGGCCCGCGAAGCCGGCGTCGAGGATGGCCTTGCCAAGCTGGGCGCGGTCCATGAACTGGTCAACGCTCTTGGGGAGGTAGGCGTAGGCGCCCGAGCGGTCGCGGCTGATCAGGGCCGCGGTGCGGGGCATGATGACCTTGCAGTACAGGTCGTTGCCCCAGCGGACGGGGGCGAAGCGCGGGCGATCGAACTCGAGGATGACCAGGCGAGCGCCGGGCTTGAGCACGCGGGCGAACTCGCGGAGCGCCAGGGCTGGGTCCTGGACGTTGCGGATGCCGAAGGCGATCGTGAGCGCGTCGAAGCTGGCGTCGTCGAAGGGCAGGGCCATCGCGTCGCCTTCAACGTATGACACCTTGGCGGCGGTGTCGCTGGGGAGGCGTTTCTGTTTGGTCTGGGCGACGTCGAGCATCTGGCGGGTGAAGTCGAGACCGATGACTTGG
>JAJDDH010000377.1 GCA_029260415.1 Phycisphaerales bacterium
CCTCGGACCGCAGCCAGAGGCGCAGCGGCGCGTCATCGCCCGGGATCACGCCCAGCACGTCCGATCGCCCGTCGCCGTCGAAGTCCTCCGCGAAGTGCGCGACGATGTCCCCGCTGGACCCGAGCAGCGTCGGCTCGCCCAGCGACCCGCGCGCATCGATCGGGAACACCCCGACTTTCCCGCGGGCGCCCACGAGCAGCTCCTCGCCCGCCCCGCCCAGCACGTCCGCGAGCGCGATCCCGTTCTGCGACGAGATCTCCCGCACCCGCCTGCGGCTGGCGACCTCGAACCGGTCGTCCTTCTCGCGCTTGAGCACCACGATCTCGCCCGGGCTCGTCCCGGTATAGATCAGGTCCATCCGCCCGTCGCGATCAAAGTCGTGCGCCGCGACCGCCTGCACCCGGTTGGACACGCTCACCTCGACCCGGTCGTACCACGGGTTGGGCGCCAGCTCGTTCGCCTTGAGCTCCGCCGCCCGCTGCGCGTCCGTCCGGGGGGTCTCACGCAGCAGGTGCAGCTCGATGCGGCTCTTGCTGTTGTTCACGACGACCAGGTCCGGCCGCCCGTCCGCGTTCATGTCCGCGCTGATCACCGGGCCAAACCGGTCATCGACCACGAGCGTCCGGACCGGGTCGAACCCGAAGTAGCCCGCCAGGTCATCGTCCGCCGCGCCCAAGCTCGGAACACCCAGGGCCAGACCGCCGGCCACGCACAGAACTCGGTTCTTCATCTCGCCTCCAGGTCTCCCCCCCGCCGCGCACCGGTCGGGTTGAGCCTGATGATACGGGCCTCCGCGCTGTGGCCGGCCACAACGAGTCTCTATAGTGACTCCAGACCACGGACCTGAAGCAGGAGCTCTGCCCATGCCCCCACGCCCGAGCATTCGTACCTGGCTCGCCACCATCACCCTCGCGACCGGCGCCGCCCTGGGCGCCCCGCCCCCCACCATCACGCTCGAGAACGGCAACGTCATCAACGCCCCCATCCTCAAGGAATCGCCCGAGGCGGTCTGGGTCGATCTGGGCGCCAGCGTCCTCGAGCTCGCCCGCAAAGACATCGCCTCGATCCAGCGCCCCGCCGACGACGCGGGCGACGCCCCGACGACCGGCGCCCCCGACGGGCTGTTCCGGACCGCGAGCAACCTGCCCGAGCGCGACCCCGAGTCGCTTGCGCAGCTTTTTGGCGACGCCGTCATCAAGGTCTCCACCCCCAGCGGGCTGGGCTCGGGCTTCATCATCCACCCGGACGGGTACGCCCTGACCAACGCCCACGTCGTTCAGGGCGAGACCAAGATCCGCGTCACCGTCTGGCAGCAGGAGGACGAGGACTTCGCCAAGCGCGTCATCGAGGACGTCGAGATCCTCGCCGTGAACCACCACGTCGACCTCGCCCTGATCAAGATCACCGAGCCCGACGGCAAGCCCTTCCAAACCGTCTACGTCCACGGGACGGACACCATCAACGCCGGGCAGGACGTCTTCGCCATCGGCAACCCCCTCGGGCTTGAGCGCACCCTCTCGCGCGGCGTAATCTCGACCACCCAGCGCGCCTTCGAGGGCATGACCTACATCCAGACCGACACCCAGATCAACCCGGGCAACTCGGGCGGGCCGCTGTTCAACCTCCGCGGCGAGGTTGTGGGCGTCACCAACATGGGCATCCCCATGGGCGAGGGCCTCAACTTCGCCATCCCCGCCTCCTCTGTCCGCCAGTTCATCCGCGACCGCGACGCGTTCGCGTACGACAAGGACAACCCGAACTCGGGCCACGTGTACACCCCAGCGCCGACGCGCTCGCGCCTCGGACGCGCCCCCATCCTCCGCGACGCCGACGCGTCCGACGGTTGACCCACCACAACCAGCCAAGGGAACTCCCGATGCCATCCCGACACCTCGCCAGCTCGCTCGCCGTGTTCATGACCACCCTCGCCGCCCCCGCGCTCGCGCAGGACGCCTCGATCTCCGAGGTGCTGCCGGACCGCCCGATCCTCGCCCTGGGCGTCCCCAACTGGGACATCTTCAGCGAATCGATGAAGTCCTCCGGATTCGGCGACTTCTGGCGCGACGACGAGATCCAGGGCCTCATCGCCAAGATCATGGAAGAGCCCAAGAGGGAGTTTGAGAACGCGCTCGAACAGATCGGCGCCGAGCCCGAGGACGTCAAGCAACCGCTGGGCATGATCACCGGGGCGCTCTACCTCGACGGCGAGATTGACTTCATGCAAGAGCCGGAGATCGACTTCGTCATCGTCGCCGACTACGACGACAACGCCCAGCAGATGCTCGACCTGATCGAGCGCGTGCTCGAGAAGGGTGAGGCCGACGGCGAGTTCACCGTCCACGAGGACGAATACGCCGACGCCCGCCTCTGGGTCATCGAGCCCGTCGAGGGCGAGGACGCCGACGACGACGAGTGGGACGAGGACGACTGGGACGAGCAGGACTGGGATGACGCCCCCGCGTTCCCCTGGGAGAGCGTCACCCTCGCCCTGCGCGACGGCG
>JAJDDH010000378.1 GCA_029260415.1 Phycisphaerales bacterium
CGCACGCCTGCCCCTGACCGTGCTCGGGGGGCTCGTCCTGATCGTTGCCCCGGGCGTCGTGGCGCTCCGCGCCCTTGGCGCGAAGCCGTCGCCCAGAGTCAACGCTCCCCGTCCCGCAACGACTCGCTAATCGAGATCTCCTGCAGACGCACGCTCGCCCGGTCGAGCGCCTCCTTGGCCGCGTGCAGCGCGTTGGGCTCGACCGAGCGCCAGTCCGTCCGAGCCCGCCCGACCATCTCGCCCACTGACTTGATCCGCTTCTGGAGATCGTCACGTGACGCCCTATCGAGCTTGTCGCCGAATCGGTCCAGACGCTCGCCGATCCACTTGAGATCCAGCGACGAGTTCGTGATCAGGTCCGCGATGCGGTGCCGCGTCATGTCCTCGCGCGCGTGCGCATAGCTCTCGCGCTCGATCCGCTCGACCTCGTCGCGCGTCAGCCCGTGGTTGGGCACGACCTGCAGGCCCGCCCGCTTGCCCGAGCGCCGCTCGTGCGCTCTCACCCGCAGCACCCCGTTGGCGTCCACGAGGAACTCGACCTCCAGCTGCGGGATCCCCGCGGGCATGGGCGGGATCCCCGAGAGCTCGAACACGCCCAGGCTCCGGCAGTCCTCGACCATCTCCCGCTCGCCCTGGAGCACGTTGATCTTGATCGACGTCTGCCCGTCCACGCCCGTCGAGAACATCTCCGTTGCCCGTGCGGGCGCCGTGCTGTTGCGCACGATCAGCTTCGCGACCGCCCCGCCCGCCGTCTCCACACCCAGGCTCAGGGGGATCACGTCCAGCAGCAGGCTCCCCGTCGCCTCGCCAGACAGGATCCCCGCCTGCACCGCCGCCCCCAGCGCGACGACGCGGTCCGGGTCCAGCGCCGTGTAGGGCTCGATCCCGAAGAACTCGCCCACGCGCTGGCGCACCAGCGGCACGCGCGTCGAGCCGCCCACGAGGATCACCGCGTCCACCCCGCCATCGCCCAGGTGCTCGCGCGCGTCACGCATCGCACGCCCGCACGCGCCCAGCGTCCGCTCGACCCAGGGCGTGATCATCGACTCGAACTCGTCGCGCGTGACCACGCGCTCGTAGACCAGGCCCTCGTTGATCTGGATGCGGACCGACGCGGACTCGTCCTCGCTCAGCCTGCACTTGACCGACTCCCCGAACGCCTTGAGCGCCCGGCGCGTCGCGGGTGGGAACGACGACAGATCGAACTCGCCCGCACCGTCATCCCCCATCAGCCCCCGGATCTCGCGCGCAAACAGCGACACGAGCAGGTGATCGACGTCATCCCCGCCCAGCCTCGTATCCCCCGAGGTCGAGAGCACCTGGAAGAACGACGTCCCGCCCTCGCCCTCGCTGGGCGTCAGACGGAGCACCGAGACGTCAAACGTCCCCCCGCCCAGGTCGTAGACCGCAATCGTCTCGCCCTCGCGGGCGTCGGCGCGGGTCCCGATGCCGTATGCCAGCGCCGCGGCGGTCGGCTCGTTGACAATCCGCACCACCTCCAGCCCCGCCAGGCGCCCCGCGTCTCGCGTCGCCTGGCGTTGCGAATCGTCGAAGTACGCGGGAACCGTCACCACCGCACGCCCAACGTCCCGACCAAGCGCCGACTCAGCCAGACCCCGCAGCTCGCGCAGGATCGTCGCCGACACCTCCTGGGGCGTGACCTCGCGCGAGGATCCGTCCTCGAGCGTCACCCTCGCCCGCGCCTGCCCGTACTCGCCCCGGACAACCTCGTACCCCAGGTAGGGCAGGTCCGCGCGAACGTCGTCGATCGACCGCCCCATCAGGCGCTTGGCGCTGGAGATCGTCCGCGCCGGGAACTCGACCGCCCGGGCTTTGGCGTCCTCGCCCACGACCGGGCGCACGCCCCCGGGCGCCGCGGGGTCCTGCTCGTAACGGACGACGCTGGGGAGGATCGAGACGCCCCTCGCCTCGAGCACGCGCGGGGCGCCGTGCTCAAAGACCGCGACCAGCGAGTTGGTCGTGCCCAGATCGATCCCGACGATCGGACCTTTCTCCTGAGGCGCGTTCATGCGGCACGATAGGCCCGGGCTACTCCCGCTCCGGGATCCACGCCAGCCCCGCCAGTTCGTCCAGCAGCGCCTCGACCCTGGGCGCTCCCAGCCCGGACGACGCGCCCAGCGGCACGCCGCTGTGCACCCGCCGCCCGCCCCGCGTGACCGAGATCACCGCCGCGGGCTCCCCCCGGGGCCCGTCCCAGGTCTGCCCCCAGTCGATCGCGTACGCCGAGTCCGGGTCCGCGAGCCCGGCGTCGGTCACGAGCGACCAGATCCGGTCCAGCTGCGCCGGGTCCAGCGTGCGGGTCAGTCTGGGGATGGTCGCCTCGCTCACGCCCGCGCCCAGGGCGACGCGCAGCTGCCCGTCGGCGCCCACGACGTACCGGGCCGGGCGGCGGAAGCGGGGCGGCTGCTCCTGGGCAGCGCGCGGGTTGGTCACCAGGGCGTCGAGCGTGAAGTCCGACGGGCGGGCCTCCGAGACCCGCGCCGACCCGGCGCAGCCCGCCAGCGACAGGCAGATTCCCGCGAGAACGAGCGTGATCGTGCGTGCAAGCATGCGGCGCGGAGGATACCCCCCGGGGTCTATCCTTGCCGCACATGGATATTTCTCTGCACTGGCTCAACAAGTACCTCGCCCCGGCGGGGCTCACCGCCGACGAGGCCGACGACCTGCTCACGCGGGCCGGGTTCCCCATCGAGGCGCGGACCGACCTGCCCGGGGGCGACTGCCGCCTGGACGTCGAGGTCACCTCGAACCGGGGCGACTGCCTGAGCCACGTGG
>JAJDDH010000379.1 GCA_029260415.1 Phycisphaerales bacterium
CCTCAACTGGGCCCTGGGCACCGACACGGGCGTCAACCTGCTCAACCCGACCGATCAGACCCACACCAACCTGCAGTTCCTGACCTTCCTGTGCGCCGTCATCCGCGGCGTGCACATCAACGGCGACATCCTCCGCGCCTCGGTCGCCTCCACCGGCAACGACCACCGCCTGGGCGCCAACGAGGCCCCGCCCGCGATCATCTCCATCTTCCTGGGGGAGATGCTCACCGACCTGATCGACCAGCTCGAGAACGGCGCCCCCGAGCGCACCAAGGGCGGCGGCTCGCTCGACCTGGGCTCCCGCTCGCTAGCGATGCTCCACCGCGACCCGGGCGACCGCAACCGGACCAGCCCGTTCGCGTTCATCGGCAACCGCTTCGAGTTCCGCGCCGTCGGGTCCACCGCATCGGTCGCGTGGCCCAACACCGTGATCAACACCATCGTCGCTGACTCGATCGACTTCATCGCCACCAAGCTCGAGTCCGAGCTCGTGGGCGACCGCACGCCTGAGCGCCTGCAGGAGGTCGTTCTCAAGACGCTGAGCGAGATCATCCGCGAGCACCGCGCCGTGGTGTTCAACGGGGACAACTACACCCAGGAGTGGCACGACGAGGCCGCCAAGCGCGGGCTGCCCAACCTCCGAAACACCGTCGACGCCCTCCCCGCGCTCGACAGCGACAAGGCCCGGGATCTGTTCGCCCGCTTCGGCGTCCTCGACGAAGACGAGCTGTCCTCACGCGTCAACGCGTACCTCGAGAAGTACGTCACCCAGTGCGGCATCGAACGCCTGCAGATGACCTCCATCGCCCGCACCATGATCCTGCCCGCGGCCCTCGAGCACCAGCGCCGCCTGGCGGAGACGGTCGCCGCGACGCAGGGCGCGGGCGTGGATGCCGAGCCGACCCGCGCGGCCCTCGAGGAGTTCGTTGAGCTGACCAACCGGTTCCGCGAGCAGCTCGAGGCGCTCGAGGGCAGTGACGACCAGAACCACGCCGACGCGATGACCCACGCGAGGCACATGAAGGCGGTCGTCCACCCGATCATGGAGCAGCTGCGCGAGGCGGGCGACGAGCTGGAATGCCAGGTCGCCGACGAGCTGTGGCCTTTGCCGACCTACCGGGAGCTGCTGACCATCCGCTGATCCGCCGCGCCCACCGCGAGGATCTTGGGGCGCGAGGTACCATGAAGGCGATGTCAGACGCGTCGCGAGAAACCCCAGCCGCGAGCGCCGTCCGTCGCCTCATCGAGGAGCACGGCGGGGGGCTGTACCAGCTCGCCTCCCGGTTCTGCGGGAACATGGACGAGGCGGAGGATCTCGTCCAAGAGGTTTTTCTCAGCGCTTACCGCTCGTGGGACACATTCCGGGGGGATGCAGACGAGCGGACCTGGCTCTACAGGATCGCCGCCCGCGCCTGCCAGCGCATGCACCGAAAGCGGGCGGGCGAACCGGATCAGATCGGCTCGCTCTCCGACCTGCTCCCGTTTGGGACGGAGCGGATCGCGGTGATCGCCGGCGAGCAGGACGACGCGCTGCAGCGGCAGATCGCCGCGGAAGCGAAGGACCGACTGGAGTCAGAGATCACTCGCCTCCCGGAGGCGTTCCGGGTGCCCCTGATCCTCAAGGAGATTGCCGGGTTCAGTGTGCGGGAGGTCGCCGAGATTCTCGCCCTCGAGGAGGCGACTGTTCGGAGCCGGGTGCACCGGGCCCGGTTGAAGCTCCGCGCCGCGGTGGACCGTGTCCTGCCGAGGACCGCCGAGCCCGCCCCCCCGCCCATGTACCCCGAGCAGACGTGCCTGGACCTGCTCAATGCCAAGCAGGAGTCGCTGGATCGAGGCGTCGCGTTCGACAGCCGGGTGATCTGCGATCGCTGCCGCTCCGTCTTTGCGAGCCTCGACCTGACCCAGCAGGTCTGTCAGGATCTGTCGGAGGGCCAGCTCCCACCCGGGGTCCGCCAGCGTCTGGTCGAGCGGCTCGCGGCGCCGAACGAGTAGTTTTTGAGCCCGGGCGGGAACGCCGCGCCGGTTCGTGTCTCTAACTGTTGGGGAGCCCACGTGCGGCGTCCCGGCAACGGAGGCACAGACCATGACGCGGACCACCAAGACGAGCCCCTCAGAGACCCTGCGACTGGCACTCCCCGCGGAGGTCGCTCGATGGCTCGAGGCGAACGACGCGGTTCTGATCGATGTGCGGGAGGACTTTGAGCACGCTGAAGAATCGATCGAGGGCGCGCTCCACACCCCGCTCTCCGCGATCGACCCCGGGGCCCTACGCGGGGCGCACGCCGGGCGGCGGATCGTCTTTCACTGCAAGGGCGGCCCCCGGTCCCACGACGCAGCGAGCCGGCTCGGGGGCGCGGGCGAATCGGTGTACTGCCTGGCCGGGGGGATCGACGCCTGGAAGGCGGCGGGGCTCCCGGTGAAGCGTGCGCCCGGCGCGCCGAGGCTGCCCGTCATGCGTCAGGTGCAGATCGCGGCCGGATCGCTGGTCGTCCTGGGCGTCGCGCTGGGCGTCCTCGCGTCGCCCTGGTTCCTGATCCTTCCCGCGTTCGTCGGGTGCGGGCTGGTCTTCGCGGGCGCCACCGGGTGGTGCGGCATGGCCCGCCTGCTCGGCGCGATGCCCTGGAACCGACCGGCAAAGTCAACAAGCAACTAAACGCAGCAACGGAGAACCAACATGACCACAAACGCACAACACCACTACGAGACCTGGCCCGCCACCATGGGCGCGATGAAAGAGCAGGCGCCCGACATCGGCCAGGGTTTCGGGATGATGTACAAGAAGCTCATGGGTGACGGCGCACTCACGCGCCGCGAGAAGGAACTCATCGCGATCGGCATCGGGATGTCGATCCGCTGCGAGCCCTGCATCTACGCCCACGCCGAGTCGGCGGTGAAGGCGGGCGCGACGCGCGACGAACTCCTGGAGATGGCGGGCGTGGTCGTCGCGATGCAGGGCGGCCCGGGGTATGTCCACGTTCCCGAGCTGATCGACGCGATGGAGGCTCTGGGCATCTAGCCCCCGCCCAACCGAGCCCCAGCCCCAAAAATCAGGCAAGCCCCGGCGAAACCGGGGCCTGCGGAAGCACGGGCGGAAGGATTCGAACCCTCAACCTCCTGATCCGTAGTCAGGTGCTCTATCCAGTTGAGCTACGCCCGCGTGCGGACGGCTACGGTACGCCCGGCCCCGCCCAGCGGCAAGTGGTCTGGGCGCCCCGGGCGTGAATCCAGGCCCCCCGGGGCGCCATCCGGGGCTTGATTTTTTGGTTGGGCCTGCGATCATTCCCTTCCCGACCCCGGGCCCTGTTGGCTCGTGGGCGGGCAAGGTCCCCGGGCGATCCCCGGGGCGTCCGGAGGCAATCGAAGGCATGGCTCACTCATCTTCCGCGAAGAAGCGCATCCGCCAGAACGAGTCCCATCGGTCCCGCAACCGCTGGCGTCTGCGGAGCATGCGTGAGTCGATCAAGGCGTTCGAGCAGAAGCTCGCCGCGGGCGACGCCGCCGGCGCCGCCGAGTCCTTCAAGGCCTGCGCTTCAGTCATCGATCGCACCGCCCAGAAGGGTGTGATCCACAAGAACCAGGCGGCCCGTCGCAAGAGCCGCCTGAGCGCCCGTCTCAAGGCGCTCAAGTACGGGTAACCAGGCCCGCGGCGCAACTCGCCGTATATTCCGTGCCATGG
>JAJDDH010000380.1 GCA_029260415.1 Phycisphaerales bacterium
CGCCTGAGCGAGGCGGTCGGCGACGCCGAGCGTGAGCTCGACACCGCGACCAACGCCCGGGGCCAGGCCCTGGAGCGGGCCAGCGAGCAGCGCACCACCCTGGGCGAGCGGAAGCGCGAGGCCGAGGGCATCGAGCGTGAGCGGACGGGGCTGCTCGCCTCCATCGAGGCCGACGAGCGCCGCCTCGAGACCCTGCGCGAGCAGGCGGACTCGGGCAAGGCCCGCCTGACCAAGCTCGACGAGGCCCACGCCAGCGCCAGCGAGCAGGCCGCAACGCTCGAGCACGCGATCGCCGAGCGTCAGTCGAGCATCCAGCGGCTGACATCGCAGCGCGACGCGTTCCAGCGCTCCAGCGACTCGCTCAGCGAGGACCGGCGCGTGCTGGGCGAGCGGGTCAACGGGCTCGAGCAGGAGCACGTGCGTCAGGACTCGCGCCGCGCCACGCTCGACGAGATGGTCAAGTCCCGCGAGGGCCTGGGCGAGGCGCCGCGGTTCGTCATGGAGCGGGCCGAGGCGCGCGACGGGTTCGCGGGCGTCATCGCGCCCCTGGCCGAGCTGATCGAGGTCGCCTCCGAGTGGGCGGGCCCGGTCGAGGCGGCGCTCGGACAAACCCTCACGGCAATCGTCGTCGAGGCGATGCTCGCGATGCCCAGCAAGGGCGAGCTCGAGTCACTCCCGGGTCGCGTCACGTTCATCCCGCTCCGCGGCGCATCGCCCGACCCCCAGCCCGAGCCCTTCCGTGTCGCGTCCGTCGCGGGCGCCCGCGTCGCGTCGGTTCGCGCCCTGGCCCGTGCACGCACTGATCTTGAGCCCGGGCGTCAGCCGCAGGTCTCGTCGCTGCTCGACCGCCTGCTCGGGAACACGACCCTCGTCGAAGATCTCGACGCGGCGGTCCTGCTCGCCGCCGGCCCGCTCCGCGGCATCAAGGCCCGCTTCGTCACCCGCGACGGCTCGCTCTACGAGTCCGACGGGCGCGTCATCGCAGGCCCCGTCACCAACGAGCAGAGCGCCGGGCTCATCCAGCGGCGCAGCGAGCTGACCGCCCTCCAGCAGTCGCTCACGCAGCTCACCCACTCGCTCACGGGCGAGCGCTCAACCCTGCAGCAGGTTGACGCCGAGGTCGCCCGCGTCAGCGCCCAGCGGGCCCAGCTCGAGAGCGAGCTCGCCCAGCACGAGCGCGGCATCGTGGGCGAGCAGACCCGCATGGACCGCCTCCGCGCCGACCAGGCCCGCGTCGATCGCGAGCGCTCAGAGGTCCGCGCCGAGATCGAGCAGCTCACGCAGCGCACCTCGGGCATCGAGCACGACCGCCAGGAGCTGCGCGAGCGCGCCCAGCGACTCGAGCGACTGCACACCGAGCGGACCGAGTCGCTTGTCACGCTGACCGGGGAACTCGCCACGCTCGAGGCCAGCGTCGAGAGCGCCAGCGAGGCGATGACCGCGGCCCGCGTCGCCAGCTCCGCCCTTAACGAGCAGGCCAGCGCCGCCCGACGCGAGCTCTCACGCCTGAACCTCGACCGCGACGCCTCGATCCGTCGCCGCGAGGAGACCCAGCGTCAGGTCGAATCCGTCCGGTCCCGCGCCGCCCAGCACGAGCAGACGGTCGAAGAAGCCATCGCCCAGGCCGCGACCGCCCGCGAGCAGGCCCAGTCGCTCGCGACGCAGATCGAGCAGGACAGCGCCGAGCTGGAGCGGGCAACGAGCATCGTCAGCCAGCACAGCGAACGCCTCACCGGCGCCCGCAAGCTGGCCCAGATCGTCGAACGCGACTGGTCCAGCCTCGAGATGTCGCGTCGTGAGCTCGAGGTCAAGCGCGAGAGCATCGAGGAACGCACCCTCGAGGACATCGGGCTCGACGTCGCGGGCGAGTACGAGGAGTACCGCATCGTCATGGCGCCGGGCGACGTGGAGCGCGTGGACAGCGCCGACGCCTCGGCCCGCGTCAACGTGCTCAAGGGCGAGATCAAGAAGCTGGGCAACGTCAACGTCGACTCCATCGAAGAAGAAAAGACACTCGAGGATCGCAACGACGAGCTCATCAGCCAGGTCAAAGACATCGACGAGGCCCGCATCAAGCTCGCGACCCTGATCGAACGCCTCAACATCGCCAGCCGCGAACGCTTCGGCGAGATCTTCGGGGGCATCCAGGACGCATTCGGCAGCAAGGACGGCATGTTCCGCCGCCTCTTTGGAGGCGGGCGCGCCGAGGTCCGACTCATGGGACTCGTGAAAGAAATCGACGGCCAGAAGGTCGTCACCGACGAGACCGACCTGCTCGAGTCCGGCATCGAGGTCATCGCCAAGCCCCCGGGCAAGGAGCCCCGCTCCATCAGCCAGCTCTCGGGCGGCGAGAAGACCATGACCGCCGTGGCGCTGCTGCTGGCGATCTTCCGCTCCAAGCCCAGCTGCTTCTGCATCCTGGACGAGGTCGACGCCGCGCTGGACGAGGCCAACGTCGGGCGCTTCTGCGGCACCCTCGACCAGTTCACCGACACCAGCCACTTCATCGTCATCACGCACAACAAGCGCACGATGCAGAGCGTGGACCGCCTTTACGGCGTCACCATGCAGGAACGCGGCGTGTCCAAGCGCGTCGATGTCCGCTTCGACCAGGTCGGCGCCGACGGCAAGATCGACAAGAAGGCAGTCGAGAACACCCCGCCCGAGATCGTCGACGAGCCCCAGGCCGAAACGCCCAGCCCCACGGGCGGGCTGCGTGACGCGTTGGCCAAGATGCGCGAGGAGCAGGCGCCCAGCGAGGTCGGGGGCTAGGCCTCAACCCGTCCGGTCAGTTCGCTGATGTTCGAAACGCCCTGCGTCTGTGCCCACTTGCCCAGTCCGCGCGCAATCTTGATCGGCGCCCGAGGATCCGCGAACAGCGCCGTCCCGACCTCCACCGCCGTCGCCCCCGCGAGGATCAGCTCCGCCGCGTCGGTCCAGCCCGTCACGCCCCCGATGCCCACGATCGGCACGCCCGCGTCTCGCGCGACGAGGCGGTAAACGTCATACACAATCTTGACCGCCTGCGCGTGCACCGCGGCCCCAGACAGCCCCCCCGTTGTGTTGCCCAGCACAGGCTGGCGCGTGCGCACGTCGATCGCCATCGCGGGCGTGGTGTTGCACAGGCACAGCGCGTCGGCGCCCGCGTCGATCGCGGCGCGGGCCAGGTCCACGATGCTGTGTGGCGCGGGCGTCGTGACCGGGGGCAGCTTGACAAGCAGCTTGGTGTTCTTCAGTTCCGCCCGGACGCGGGCGACCAGCTCGCCCAGCAGCCCGGGCTCGCTCCCGAACTCCACCCCGCCGTGGACGTTCGGGCAGGAGACGTTCAGTTCGGCGCCCACAATCCCCTCGCACGTGTCGAAGGCCGAGGCGACGCGGGTGTAGTCCTCCACGCTGAACCCCGCGATCGACCCGATCACCCTGCAGGGCAGGCCCGCGGCCCTGGGCGCGTGGTCCCGCATGAACGCGTCGATCCCCGGATTCGCCAGCCCGATCGCGTTGAGCATGCCCACCGTGGTGGGCCAGACACGCCAGGCGGCGTTCCCCTCTCGGGGCTCGGGTGTGATCGACTTGGTGACCAGCGCCCCCACCCGGGCCAGATCGAGCTGCTCGGACATCTCATCGAGCACGCCCGCGGTCCCCGCGGCCAGGATCACGGGCGTCGCGAGCGGCATGCCCGCCAGATCGACACGCAGCATGGGGTCGGGAATCGGGGCCATCCGGGCGACAGTATGCCAGCACGCCGGGCCGCGCGTACCGTTGGGCTGGCCCCGAGTCTGGAAAGGATCTGTGCATGGACATCGACGAACGCATCCGGCGCTTCGAGGAGCTGGTCAAGGAAGACCCCGAGAACGACATGGCCCTGTTCTCGCTCGCGGGCGCGTACAACCAGAGCGGGCGGTACAAGCAGGCCGCGGACGCCTACACCCGCTGCACCGAGCTCAACCCCACCATGAGCAAGGCCTACCAGCTCGCGGGCGCGGCGCTGATGGCCTCGGACCAGGCGGACAGCGCCAAGGACCTGCTGACGCGTGGGTACACCATCGCCGCCGAGCAGGGCGACCTGATGCCCAAGAAGGCCATGGAGGACCTGCTCGAGCGCCTGGGCGCCCCGGTCCCCAAGATCGAGATGGCCGAGGAGTCCTTCCCGCCCGGCTCGTTCGTCTGCCAGAAGACGGGCAAGCCCGGGACGCAGCTCCCCCGCCCCCCGTTCAAGAACGCGATGGGCCAGTGGATCCACGAGCGCATCAGCAAGCAGACCTGGGACGAGTGGATCGGGCTGGGCACGAAGATCATCAACGAGCTGCGCCTCGACCTGTCGCGCGACGAGCACGACGCCGTGTACGACTACGGCATGCGCCGCTTCGTGGGCCTCTCCGACGAGACCTACGAGCAGCTCATGGACAGCCCCCCGCCCCAGCCTGAGGGCCAGTTCCGGGGCGTCGTGGACGACATCCTCTCCCGCGGCGGGCACCTGGAAGACTTCCAGGGCGAGCTGCACAAGGGCGTCGGGACCTAGCGGAACAGCCCGCGACGGCGCAGCTCACCCATCAGCAGCGCCTCCAGATCCGTATCCGTCGGCACGAGCACGTGCGACATCGACCGCGCGTTGCAGCTGCGCTCCAGCAGCGCCTGGTGCTCGCCGAACCGCTGGCGGTACCGCTTCAGGAGCGCCGCCGAAACCGTGACCTCCGTCGCCCGACCGCTCTCGACATCCGTCAGGCGCAGGTCGCCGATAAGCCCGCGCTCGCGCGCCAGCCCCGGGTCGATCTCGTCGGGCGAGAGCACCTGCAGGCACGTCGTGTCGAACGCCCCCCCCCCCCCGACGCCCCCGGCGGAGTAGTTGAGCGCCTCGACCAGCCCCTCGGGCACGAGGAAGTCTGAGATCACGATCATCACGCCCCGTCCCCCCGCGTGGCGCGGCGACGCGATGCGCCGGGCCGCGTCCAGGAAACGCCCGCTGGGCACGGGCTCGTGCCCGCCCTCGGCGCTGCTCCCACGCTCGGTCGAGGCCCGCTCCAACGCGTCGAGCACAAACCGACCGAGGCGCTCGACGTTCCGCCTGCCCCGCATGGGCGCCAGCTCGACCACGCCCGGCTCGCCCCCCCACCCGAACGTCGCGGCCGACACCCGGTTCATGTTCACCAGCCCGATCGCACCGATCGCCATGGCGAGCCTTGAAGCGAACACAAGCTTGGACGGATCACCCGCGCGCATCGACGGCGAGCAGTCCAGCACCACCCGCACCGCCAGGTCCTCCTCCTCGCGGAAGAGCTTGATGAAGAACTTGTCCAGGCGCGCGAAGACGTTCCAGTCGATGTGGCGCAGGTCGTCGCCGGGCACGTAGTCCCGGTAGTCGTCGAACTCGACGGACTGCCCGCGCTTCTTGCTGCGCCGTTCACCGGGCAGCTTGCCCGCGAAGATCTTCTGGCTCATCACGTCCAGGCGCGACATGCGGCGCAGCAGCTCGGGCCCGAGCAGCTCTTCGATGGTCGTTGGATGCGTGCTCTGTCCCGCGATCACAGGACAAGCCTAGCGGGCGGGCGCCTCGCCTCGTGCCACTAACGCGGCTTTGTGGGTCAGTGCCAGCTCGATCCACCGAAGAACACTGACCCGGGGACGGGACAGTGGCACGGGAATGATTCCTGATCGTGGCCTCAGCGGACGCGGCGCGGGTTGGGCGCCGCCTTGCCGTCGGCGTACTCCCAGACCACCACGTCGATCCGGCGCACGCCCCAGGTCATCGCCTCAGCGTGGGTCGGGAAGAGCAGGTCCAGGCGGTTGCCCTTGATCGCACCGCCGCAGTCGAGCACGGGCACGATCTCTTCGGTCGCGTACCCGTCGATGGTCAGCATGGAGCCGTAGGGCAGCACGCGGGTGTCCGCGGCGACCAGCTGGCCCGCGTTGGTGCTGACCGAGTGCAGCGTCGCGGTCTGCCCGTCGGCGAACTCGCCGCAGGAGGCCGCGTCGGGGGAGTAGGCGGTGACGAGCATCTTGATGGTTTTGGCCGGGCGGACCGGGCGACCGTCGAACCAGCGGGTGTCCGCCGGGTACTGAGGCTGTCTGGGCTCGGCCAGAATCACGGGGGCCTGCTCGGGCGTGAAGGCGACGCTGGAAACCGTGCTGTCGCGGCTGGATTCGACCGAAGCCAGGATCGGGGCGGAGCCAGCGCTCTTGGCCATGATCGCCGAGAGGACCACGACCGAGGCCGCGGCGATGAAGGCCGAGACCTCAAGCCCGCGGGCGCCGCGCCGGGTGTGGAACAGATCCAGGGTCGAATCTTTGATGAGATTCAAGGCGTCGCTCCGATCTTCGAGTTGCGCGAGACTCTGGCCTTCGTCTGACCAGCGCCGAGATCCGCCTTTCCGTGGCGTCTCCCGACCGAGCGCGATGCTCAAAGTCGACCGTACCCCGGGACATCCTTGCCCCACACCAAGATACCGCCGCGGGGCGATCTCGGCCCGATTCCACCCCCGCTGGAACGCGCAACCCCTTCAACCGACAGGTTTTCCCGGACCGCCCCGCGCAACCCGACCCCAGCGCAGGCCTTGCGCCGATGACCCCCCCCCCCCCCCCCCCCCGCGGCGGGGCGCCCGGGCCCCCCCCCCCCCCCCCCCCCCCCCCC